>JAUIMA010000133.1 GCA_030432675.1 Candidatus Hydrogenedentota bacterium
ACGCCTGATAAGCGCGGTCCTTCTGGGGGCCTCTCTGCTGGGGACTCCAGTTGTCATTGCAGGACTCGCCATGCCCGTTCGGCGGGGAGACTATGGCCTTGCGAGCATCTATCTCCTACTCTACGGGGCGCTCCTGGCCTGCACTTTTCTTCCTCGGGTGAGCTACCATTTGCGCGCCTTTACCATCGTTTCCCTGTTTTATCTGGTGGGAACGACTGAATATTGGAATTCCGGCCTGGTAGGCGATGGGAAACTCTATTTCTTTGGCTCTATCGTATTGGCTGGCGTACTCTTCGGACTACGCGGCAGCATCAGCGCCACCGCCGTTTGCATGGCCACCGCCCTCATTGCCTGTGGTCGATTTCTCTACACCGTCCCGCCCGGTCAGGCCTACTTGGGTCAGGTGTCTTATCACGGAATCAGCTGGCTCACGTCGCTCCTCAGCCTGGGATTCTTGAGTGCCACGGTGACCATTTCCGTAGGCTACTTACTTCGACGCCTGGAAGCCAGTCGCGATGCTGCCAATAGTATTGCGTTGCGGCTACGTAACGAGATCACCGAACGCGAAAAGGCCCAGGCGGAACTGGCCTCCTATCAGGCCAACCTGGAAACGCTGGTAGCGCAACGGACGGAAGAGCTGCGCGACACCCAGATCGAGTTGCGTAATCAAGAAAGCCTCGCCTCACTGGGGCGCCTCACTACCACCATCAGTCACGAACTGCGGACACCGCTGGGCACTATCCACAGTTCGGCCTTTTTTCTGGGCCGCAATCTCAAGGAAATCGACGAGGCCACCCAACGTGCGCTGGATCGCATCGACCGAAACGTTAAACGCTGTGATCATATAATTGAAGAGCTGGTCCACTTCGGGAAAGATGAGGTATTGCAGAAGGAATCGCTCTTCCTTGATGACTGGCTCCCAAAGGCCCTGGAGGCCATGGACATTCCCGGTGGAGCGGGGCTGGAATTGAAGCTCCAAGCAGGATGTGCCTTCCAGGCCGACGAGACCCAGCTCTTCTGGTGCGTCCGCAACGTCGTGACCAATGCGGTCGAAATACTGGCGGAGTTTGGGCCTGCTCATGCGGGAGAGAATGCCTGTATACGCGTTCACTCCCAGATGGAAGGGAAGAACGCCGTGGTGATCGTAGAAGACAATGGCGTCGGAATCTCCCCGGAGGATTTGCCCCATGTGTTTGAGCCGCTCTTCAGCACGAAAGGCTTCGGAGCCGGTCTCGGTCTGGCCATCGCACGGAAAATCGCCCGTATCCATGGGGGGGATTTGGAAGTACGGAGCACACGAGCGGGAGAAACGCGGTTGGCAATATCCCTGCCCCTCGAAATAGTAACCCCGCCTGAGTCCAACCCCACATCAGCGGGAGTAAGCCCAATTGCTGAGGAACCGTTAACCTCCTCGCGCAACTGAAACCTAAGGCTCGTCCCGATAGGTAGCCACCAGCCGCTGCAATGCCGTTGCCGTGCCATCCAAAGTCTTCAGGAGCTCCTTGAGATCGGCGGCATTCTCGTCTTCCAGCTCACGAAGTTGCTTCGCAAACTCATAGGCGGCCCGCAGCGCGAAGGCCTGGCTATCGATACGATCTGCTCCCGCCTCCATGGAAGCCACCAATCGTTCCACCTCTTTCGCCAACGCCACCGTTTGTGTTTCGTCGCGGTAAACCGGAAGGCGCAAGGTGACATTGGCGATCTTTGTCTGGATGAACGCGTCGCTCACCGTCGCACCTCCTCGGTGAGGGCCCGGGTATAGGCCAGGACCTTGCGCAGGCCCTCGGCGAGGGCCACCTCGCGCTCGCGGTGGCCCTCATTGGCCCGTTTCAAATCGTTGTAGTCCGAGGCCGCCTCCTGCAATACGGCAATTTCCTTGCTGCGACTCCACACCTGCTGCTGGAGGGCATCGCGGGCGGCCTGTTGATTCGTAATGGTCTCCTGGCGTTCTGCCAGGATCTCCCCTAACTCCGCCGTTGCATCGGCTATCTGGAGCAGGTAGTTTTTGACCAGTGGGTTCAACGAAGCTCCGCCTTGTACTCGTGTTTAAGCCGCTTCAAGACCTTGTCCACGGCTTTCTGCGTATCCTTATCGGTGAGGGTACGTTCATCCGACTGAAAGACCAGGTTCAGGGCCACGCTCTTCTTGCCGACACCCACCTGCTCCCCTTCGAAGATATCGAAGATGTCGACAGAACGCAACAGTTTCCCCCCCGACTGAGCCGCCTTTTCCAAGAGCTCACCCGCCGGAACCACGCTATCGACCACCACGGCCAAATCGCGGGCAGACGGTGGGAAGGTTGGTACGGTCTGAAATTGCGTCGCACCCGGACGTTTCGTCAGCAGCCAGTCCAAGTCCAGCTCCGCGACATACAGGGGCCGGTCACACTCAAAGGCGCGGGCGACCGCACTGGCCACACGGCCAAAGGTGCCGACGACATGCTTGCCAACCCGCACGGCAGCGCGTTGACCACCTTGGAAGGTTTCCCAATCGGATTCTTCCAGTTTTCCGACGACGCCAAAGTGCTCCAGCACAGACTCCACGAGCCCTTTCATGTCATAAAAATCCACCGCACGGGCGCTGCGCGACCAATGGGCCCCTTCCATTTCACCCGCAAGCACCAAGGCCACCCGATTCCCCTGCGTGGGGAGCTCGTCCCCATCGCTCGGGGCGAAAACCGGCCCCAACTCAAACCCACGGACACTGGTCACGCCATAGTTCAGGTTACGGGCACCGTTGCCAATCAATGCGGGGATAATGCTGGAACGCATGGTCGCCTGCTTTTCGGAAAGGGGATTCTCCAAGACCACCATCGTGCGATACGACGCCGGCAGGGCGGCCCGTTGGACTTCATCGTCATTACTGAAAGACCAATTGTAGAGTTCGGTCAAACCCAGGCTGACGAGATAGTGCCGAAAGGCCCGAATCCGCTGCTCATTGGGCGCGAAGACCTTTTCGCACTTTCGTGCGCGGGGCAATGAAACCGGGATGTTGTCGAAATTGTAGAGACGGGCAATCTCCTCAATCAGATCGGCCTCCATACTCACGTCGTGACGGCGCAGGGGCACCTCCACCTTCATGGCAGTGTCATCATGATGGAGCATTTCAAAGCCCAGACTCTCGATGATGGCGCGCTGCTGCTCCGGGGCAATGTCCACCCCCAGCAGGCGCAGCGTCCGTGCGTAGGGCAAGGTCACTTCCCGTGGCACAAAGGGCTCGGGGTACGCGTCGATGACGCCTTCCGCGATTTTCGCCGAAGCCAGCTCCTGAATCATCTGGGCCGCACGGTCCAACGCGTAGGCCGCCATTTCCGGATCGGCACCCCGCTGGAAGCGCTGGGAGGACTCGGATATGAGCCCCAGACCGCGGGAGGTTTTCCGGACCGATGCGGGATGGAAGAAGGCACTCTCCAGAAAAATGGTGGTGGTACCTTCCCCCACTTCGCTATCCGCTCCGCCCATGACGCCGGCCACACATTGGGGCACCTTGGCGTCGGCGATGACCAGCATGTCGTCGCTGAGTTTACGGGCTTCTCCGTCGAGCGTGTTGATGGGTTCGTCCTGGGTGGCCGTTCGCACGACGATACGCTTTTCGGCAAGTTTTTCGAAATCAAAGGCGTGCAAGGGCTGACCCGTCTCAAGCAACACAAAATTGGTCACGTCCACGATGTTGTTAATGGGACGCTGGCCGGCTGCGATGAGATAGTTACACAACCATTCCGGGCTCGGGCCGACTTGTACGTCGTGAAGTAACCGTCCCATATAGCGCGGACACCGCTCCGTATCTTCCACGGTGACCGACGTCACGGTCTCAATGGCCGGGCCTTGTTCTACCAGGGCCACCTCCGGGATGCGCAATTCTTTGCCATAGCAGGCCGCCAATTCGCGCGCCACACCGATCATGCTGGCCCAATCGGCGCGATTGGGTGTCACTTCGATTTCCAGCACGACATCATCGAGCCCGAGATGGACCCGAATATCTTCGCCGACGGTTGCGTCTTCTTCGAGGATCAACAGGCCGTCGGTCTCATCGGCGAGCCCGATCTCCTGGGCGGCACACATCATGCCCTGGGATTCTACGCCACGCATCTTGCGGCGTGCGATGGCAAAGCCGCCGGGAAGCGTTGCACCGACAACAGCCGTAGGCACCTTATCCCCCACCTTCATGTTCTTGGCGCCACAACAGATCTGGAGGGGCGCATCGCCCCCCACATCGGTCTGGCACACCACGATTTTATCGGCATCGGGATGGGGTTCAATGGCGACGATCTGGCCTACATAGACTTCCTGGACATCTTCGCCCAGCTGCTCGATAGACTCGATCTCCAGGCCCAACATGGTCATCTGATGGGCCAACTCTTCGACGGTGACGTCGATATCCACGTATTCTTGTAACCAACTCAGGGAAATGCGCATGATTAGAACTGCTCCAGGAAGCGAAGGTCGTTGTCATAGAGGTGATTGATACTCGGCACCGCGTGACGCAGCATGGCAATACGATCGATGCCCAGGCCGAAAGCAAAGCCCGAATACTTTTCGTAGTCGTAGCCCGCATGGCGAAATACCTCGGGATGCACCATCCCACACCCCAATGCTTCCAGCCAACCGCTGTTCTTACACAGTCGACAGCCATTGCCACCACATACCGTGCAGCTGATGTCCATCTCCGCCGAAGGCTCGGTGAAGGGGAAGAAATGGGGACGGAAACGCACCTTGGTCTCTTTTCCGAAGAGTTGGTGCACAAAGTGCATCAGGGTGCCTTTCAGGTCCGCGAAGGTGACGTCTTCATCGACCAGCAGCCCTTCAATCTGATTGAACATGGGGCTGTGACTCGCGTCATAATCGACGCGGTAGACCCGGCCCGGGGCGAGCACGGCCACCGGCGGCTTGACCTGTTCCATCACCCGCATCTGCACGGGCGACGTGTGGGTACGCAGTACCACACCGGGCTTCACAAAGAAGGTATCGTGGGAATCGCGGGCGGGGTGATCGGCCGGCGTATTCAAACTATCGAAGTTGTAGTACTCCGTTTCGATATCTGGCCCCACCGCCACCTGAAATCCAAGGCCGGCAAAGATATCGATAATCTCTTCGGTCACCTGATTCACCATGTGGAGGTGGCCCTGGCTTGGGCGACGGCCCGGCAAGGAAAGATCGACCGCCTCGCTGGCCTCACGGGCCGCATCGGCCACAGAGGACAAGGCCGTCTTACGGCTATCGAGCGCCTCACCAATGGCGGCCTTCACCACGTTGCTGAGCTGCCCCATGGCCGGGCGTTCCTCGGCTGACACCTTGCCCAGACCGCGGAGTATTTCCGTCACGGCCCCTTTTCTTCCCAGATATTTCACGCGGGCGGCTTCGACCGTATCGAGATCCGCCGCCGCTGCGATCGTATCGAGCGCTTCCGCTTGGAGGGCTTCGAGCTGTTCTTTCATGAATTCCGTTTCCTTCTATTCCCGCTGACGCCCTCCCTGCATACAGGGCGACGAAAGTCATTACAGGAAGCCTCAGGGCTTAAATAGGGCACGCCCTATGCGCACCTGCGTGGCACCTTCCGCAATCGCGGATTCAAAATCGTTACTCATCCCCATGCTCACCACCCCAAGTCCTGCCCGATTGGCCAGATCACGAAGTGTCCTGAATACTGAGCGCAAGACGTCGTCGGTGGCCTCGTAAGGTGCCATGGTCAACAATCCGTCCACCTGGACCCGGCTCAGGGTTTCCACATGGGCCAACACCTCCTCCACCGAATCGGGTGGAACCCCATGTTTCTGCGCTTCTCCCGAAACATTGACTTCGAGCAAGGTGCGACAAGTTACGCCTTCGGCTTCACACCGTTGCTGTAGGGCGTCCGCCAAAGCGACGCGGTCAAGGGCGTCTATAGTATCAAAAACCCGGAGAACTTCTTTAGCCTTTCGTCGCTGCACATTGCCAACCATATGCCAGACCAGTGCATCATCCGCCAACGCCGCTACCTTTTCGCGGGCAACATCTACCCGATTCTCGCCGAAATGTCGAATACCCAAGTCGCGAAGTACCCGTATTTCGTCCACACCAACGGACTTCGTAACCGCAACGAGGGTTATTTCCGATGCCTGACGACCCGCTGCCGTAGCGGCCGCTTCTATGCGTTCCTGGATGGCGGTGAGATTTCGACGAATCACCTGTTCGTTTGTCACCGTATTACGTGTCCTATAGCGTCTGCGATAAAAAGAGGTGAGCCAAACTGCCAGGCAGCCGGCTCACCGTACTCGATTATTTCATCTACAGAGGATGCTAGTGCCGAACGGCGCGTTCCGCTTCCAGCGCGGCAAGGCGCTCGTCACGCACCGACTCAGGCATTCCCTGACACATTACGCTCTCTTCTTCACGAATCATCTGTTTACGTTCTGAAACGGAGAGCGGAAGATCGCCCACCAGTTTGAACTCGATAATCAGATCGGAGAATTCTTCGAACAGGGAACCTGCATCAAAGCGGGCCTTATCCAGCAGACTTACCGCCTCCAGATAGTAGCCCTGATCGGCCCGGTCGATGGCTTCCAGACGTAATTTCCGCGCCTCAGAATAAGGCTCGCTCATACCATTCCAGATCTCCATCGCTTCGGCGGTGTACTTTCGGTAGTCCGCCATATGGGCTTCCTTTTCCGAAGGGTCCGATGCAGCACGGGCTGCCTGCTTGGCCTCTTCCGACTTGCGCTCAGCAATCAGACCGTTCAAACGCTGCACGAAACGCAAACTGACTTCGTGATTCTCAAAGCGCTTCAGGTTTTCCTGCCAGCCCTCGAGGGCCTTTTCATACTGCCCATTTTCTTCGAGGCTGATGTAGAGCATCCGGGGCACCCACCGCTCATGGGGAAGACGCACGGCATAAGTAAGATACTTAACCGCGTTCTCCGGATCTTTCAACTTCTCACGATACATCGAATAACCCAGATCGAAGTAGATCTTATAGTTACGCGGATTGTTCCGGATACCGTCTTTCAGGAAGTCCACGGCGATGTAATAATAGGTCTCCTGATCGCCCAGACAGGCCTGGTGCTTTTCGCTCCATTGACGCAGTGGATAGGGTGTATAGTCCAAATTCGCCGTTACGTTATAACCAAGGTGCCAGGCACCCAGCAGATACGCATCGACGAAGTTGGGATCCAGGAGCACACAGGTCTTCATCAACGGAATCATCCGATGCAGTAAGCCCGCATGCCAATACCGGTCGACCTGCAACCAGACAAAGTTGGCCGCCACTTTACGGAAGCCAAAGAAGAGGTTGAAGATACTCACAGAACCTTTGCCTTCGAGGCCACTCATGACCGCCGCATAGGATAGATTCTGCGTGTAGCGCAACTCGCCTTCACGCAATTTAGAAAGAAAATCTTCCCGCATGGGCGCAAGCTCGTCGCTCTTTACCATACGATAGATTTCGTCATCGTACTCGCCGGTTTCCAGCGCCGCACTCAGGGCACTGTGCCCCTCCTCGATGCTGCCCTCAGGCAACTTCGCGGCGAACAACGTCTCCGTTGCCCCGGCGACTTGTCCATACAATTCCAAGTCGACCGTGGCTTCGGTTTCATCCATGTCCAGACGCTCATTGGCACCTGCCGCAGCAATCCACTGCAGAAAGGCCTCAGCCTCAAAAAGGCGATCAAGTCGCTGGCCCTGGATAGAGCCGATCGCAACGGCGACAAATAGTATCGCGGCCAATGTAAGATTCGGATGCTTCTTCATAGGATGACTATAGCTCCTTACGTCGGAAGACCCAGTACGCAATCACATAGCCCGATACGGCATAGGCCAAGCCATAAATGATGAGATTCGGAATCTGCTCATAGACGTGTGCCGGAAGGGGCGCACCAGGATTCAGATCCAGAATCTCTGTCTTTATGCTGAACTTTTGCAAGTTCGGAAGGGTCTTGTGCAGCGCAGACGCCACGTTGCCGATGAGCGCATTGACAAAATCAGCTTCGTCAGAACGGAGGCTCACATCCTTGAGGTACTCCGTCAGGTTTCCGATAAGGTAGATGAAAAGTCCACCAATGGTTGGAAGCACCGCTGAGGTCGCCGAGCAGGAAATGGCAAACGTAAAGGCCGAGACCACAAGAAATTCGAAATAGGTCAACAAGGCTGACCACAAGAGTAATTTTGGAAACTCATCTTGCCGCACGTAAATGGCTATCAGGAATAGCGCCGTCATTAACGCCAGATTTGCCAGCACAATCATTTGCACCCCAAGGAACTTACCCAGGAGGTACTGCATGCGACGCACCGGCTTGGAAAGCACGGTGTAGACCACCTTATTCTCCACCTCATTGGGCACCACCGATGCCGAAATGAAAATGGTGATTAACATACCAAAAATAGAAATCGTGGCCACGCAGATATCTTTGATCAGCTTGCCATCAATCTCGGTTTCCACCTGTCCCCCACCCGTCGTCTGATTCAGGAAGGACGACATGAAGAACGAAGCAAAGATTACGAGCAAGCTCAGGATAAGGAATCCGACCAGGGTCTTCTTCCGAATCCCCTCACGCCAGGTAAAGACAGCAATGTGCCATGGACCTCGAAAATAGTCTACTGCAGCCGACATCAGGTGGTACTCCGATTTTGTGCTTCACCCACGGTGCGGACGAAAAGCTCTTCCAAGGTTTCGCGACGCGGCGCTACGGCCACCAGATTCAACTGCTGTTCTTTGCAGATATTGAGGGCGTCGTAGGAATTCATATCATTGGGAACGCGAAGAATCAGTTTCCCCTCGATTTTATCTTCCGGCGTAATACCTTTTTCGGCCAAGGTGCCGAGCACTTCTTCCGAGGCGCTTTCGACTTCAATCGTCAGATCGCGATCTGTAAGGAGCTCGTCAATCGTACCGATTTTCTGGACTTCACCCTGGTATAGGATACCGGCTCGATCGCTGATGAGCTCCACTTCCAGGAGCTCGTGGCTCGAAATCATCAGGGTCTTGCCCCGATCTCGGAGACGGGCCAGAATATCACGCATTTCCTTACGCGCAATCGGGTCCAGGCCTGTCGTCGGCTCGTCCAGAATCAATATCTGGGGATCGCTGATAAGCGCCTGGGCCAGACCGATACGTTGGCGCATACCCTTGGAGTAGCCCCGTAACATGCGTCGACGGGCATGGGTCATTCCCACTTCTTCCAGCACCTCGCTGATACGCGTCTCCAGTTTCTTTCCGCTCAGGCCATAGAGCTGACCGTAGAAGCGAAGGATTTCCTCACCACGGAGGAAATCAGGGTAATAGGCACCCTCAGGGAGGTAACCGATATTCTGGCGCACCTTCGCCGATGCGATGTCTTTCAGGCCCAGAATCTCAATACTCCCGGCGGTGGGAAAGATCAAGCCCAGCAGCATCTTGATCGTCGTGGTCTTTCCGGAACCATTGGGCCCCAGGTAGGCGAAGATCTCACCGGAATTCACGGTGAGGTCCAGTTCCTTCAGGGCATATACATCCTGCCCTCGGAACGAACTCTCGTATATTTTCGAGAGTCCCTTCGTTTCGATAACTACAGACACAGAATCAGGCCTTTCGTGTGGTTTGAACGCCCCAAAGGGGACACTACCAGCAACACACCCAACGGGGAATGTTGCCCACTCTCTGGATGAACAAACGTCTCAGTGAACTCTAAACCAACTGGAAGGGCAACAGGGAGGTACGCGAACGTATTGGCACACGCCTTTCGCCACACTCACCCAAGCTCTCACAGGACGACGATGATAGCAAATCATTGCAAATTATGCAAAGTAACAAAGCAGTCACCCAGTATACACTATTCTCACTTCTATCTTATTGCTCTTTTTTCACAAAACCGTGCTCTGCCAAGGCCGTGGTGAGGGTCGGATAATCGGGCATCTCACCATCCCACGCCACCACGGTGGAACCATCGCGAACGAATACCAGACGGGGCGGACTGGATGCCGTCTCGAGGAGGGGAAAGAAATTCAGGCTCTTGTCTCCCAGTGACATCATGGGGAATTGAGGCTGCGTAAGAAGCTTAAATTCCTCCATACTCCCCTCTTCAGGCTCCAGGCAAATCGCGACGAGCGGTGGTAACGTCGGATCAAACATAAATTCGTTAAGTTGAGGCACCGACTCCATACAGTGATCACACGTCATGCTGAGCAGGGCCACCAGATGTTCGCCTCTCCCCAACTCGAAGCGGTCCCCATACTCGCTTTCCACCACGTAGTTCGCAAAGGGTCCTGATGAAACCGGGGGCTCAGTGGGCGTATCCGTGGGGCTCTTCGTAACAGTCGGCGGAGGAGTAGGAGCACTGATGCCCAGCTGGGGAACAACCGCCAGACAGGCAATCAGCGCGAGTACCGTCGCCATACCCAGACGCAACAAGGGCCGACGTATTGGGGATTGAGATGGGTCAACCCGCCAAACGAGGCCGTAAAATGCGAGTGCCGTAAAGGCCAGCAGGACCAGATTCTTCCCGATGGCCTGAGGGGGTGTCACTTTCACCTTGCCGAAGCAACCACAGTCTTCCAGACCATGGACCTGCCAGGCATAGATGATGACGAGGGTAAAAAAGCACAACATGGCCGCGCCTGCCCCGTGCACAGCCCGACGCCAGGGCACGCCAAGAATCATACAGACGCCCAGGAAGGTCTCCAGTGCCAGTGCAGCGAATGCGACCACCAGGAGGGCTCCGTTGGACTCCACGATCTGGTAAGCATGAATTTGAGGCAGGAATGCATTGAAATCCATCGCCTTCAAAACTGCAGCGATTAGATAGGTAATCCCCACACCAACTTCTGCAATACGGGCAACGCCCCGTGGCCAAAACGTCATTGTGTATGCTCTCCACATTGAATTTCGTATCGATTGGGCTGTTTCTATCGTGCCGCACTAGAAGTTGAATTCTAAACCAGCACCAAAGCGTGTATTAAATCGTTCCAGCGTGTCAAATACCGGTTCTTCTTCGAAAGCCACAGACACGTCAAAGCGGAGGTGTAATTTCGGAGACAGCGGATAGGTAAGCGTTGACTCCGCAGCGGCCCAAACCGCGCTCCCTTCCCCTGACCCGGGGCGGACTGACAGGCGACTATCCCAGCGACCATCTCTCCATAAAGGCCTCTCGTAGCCTACGCCCACCTCTGGACCCGCCGTCGTATCGGCTTCCGTCGCACGCTGCCCCAACCGATTGCCGTGTCGCTCACGCCACGCGCTGCGTTGGATCGAAGCCCCCGCATAAGCAAAGTAGCCGCGCTCTGGATCTCCATCGAAATCATAGCGCACACCCACTCCTATTCCCGTCCGCCACCGGAGGGCTTCCTCCACCTGCCGTTCAAACCGCAAATCCAAATAGGGAGACCACCCGGCTGGCACCTTCGGCAATAGATGGACTGTTCCTGACAGGGTATCCCCCGCCCCTTCGTCCTCAAGGCCGGCTACCTGGAGGCGAAGTCCCAGCTGCGTCTTTAGGCCTTCACGCATCGCCTCCCATGCCAAACGTGAGCGGAACCCATCGGAGGTACCTGTGTATGCACCAAGCGACGCCGAAACGCGCTGCTCCCAACGGACTCCCTGGGTGGGCTCTCCGCCCTCGACCGACAGGGGCGGTGCATTCTTGATGGAGCGTATTCGCCGATAATCCAGCGGTAACACGGTTTCGCCCCCGTCCTCGGCCGACCCGTCGACCACAATACCGCCTGACACGAGGCGTCCAATCTCCACACTCTCATCTTGATGTGTCACAATCCAACGTTCGCGACTCTCCAGGCTGCGCACTTCACTCATGGGCAACATCATCTGTCCACGGAGCGACGTCCGAAACACGAGAATCCCCTCGGCCACGCGGGATATCGTTCCAGAAAGGGATTCCCCCCCCGCAGTAACCAGCACATCTGCCGACACGGACGCCACGGGCAACACGAAACAGCAATACGCCATCCACCGACCAATTGCCGGCAGTGTGCGCGTAAGCTTTTCAATGGCGTATCTCATGAAACTCGATTGGTAATTGGCCCCTGCGCCGGGAGGTCAGCGCGGCCTCCATTCGGGCGCGCTAGGCCCGCCACAACGCCACGGATGAACAACCCGCGATCGCCTTTCCGGCAGTAATGGTTTCCGGCGCATTCAACAGTGCATCGATCATCTCGGCTTTATCCTCACCGACGACCACGAAAATTATCTGACCTACCTTTGCCAACAGGTCCGGACTCACCGTGATCCGGTCTGGCGGTGAATCTTTGTAGGCGGGCGCCGCAAGGCGGCCGGCCGACCGGGCAAGATCTTCGTCATTAAAAAGGGAGCAGGTGTGTCCATCGGCACCCAGCCCCAAGAGCGCAATGGGGATCTGCCCCCCGGACTCCAAGAAGGCCCCCAGGGCATCGTTATAGTCCGAAGCACAGGCTTCAATTGGAAGTTCCGGATTGATACGGAGCGTCCGTTCTGACAGCCCTACGGCTTCGATCATGGCCTTCGCATTGCCATAATTGCTCTCTGGTGAATCGACGGGCACATAGCGGTCATCGGTAAAGGCCAGGTAAGCCTCCTGGGTGGCCACCATCGGATCGGCCGCAATCTTGGCATAC
>JAUIMA010000134.1 GCA_030432675.1 Candidatus Hydrogenedentota bacterium
CATGGGGCTTCACCCCATGCTGATATGCATACGGGCCGTTGGCCCTCCGGAACAGCCAAGCGCACTCCCACAACGACCGGATGAGCGCCAACGGCGCGGCAACATACCAGCCCAGGCTGTAGGCCTGGGTGAACCATGCCTTCTCTTTTTCGTAGGACTGAAAGTCCGTAACATATTTTCCCAAGCGCTGTGCGATCTGCGCTGAGATTTCGAGCATCCGCGACTCGGACCATCGGTAACAGCAGAGCAGCACCCTTTGTTTCCCAAGCCAGACACCCGCTACCCCATTCGGGACGGTGGCGTCATGGTTCGTTCCAGCCAATCGGTGGCCGACTCTTCGTAGGCACGTATATGTTCGGCCTGTTTCTGGAATCCAGCGCAGATTCCCGGTTGATGCCGTTCGGGACATCCCGCGCACCCATCGGCGTTTCGACCATGGGCGTGCCGCAGTCCCTGGTAGAATCGCCCGATCACCACGAGGAGACCCACGTGGAGCAATGCCAGGGGCCACAACGGAGTCGTAAGCATCACCACACTCAACCCGACAAGAACACCCAATCCACTCCGAAGGATGTCCCGCGTGAGACGGGATGCGCCGCGATAGCGCGTCGGGCCCGACGCCAGGATGACCATCCCCAATAATGCGCTCACCGTCACCGCCCACGGCACGGTCATCCAATGGTGATAAAACGGGGCGAGAAGGAGGGAGAGGGCCAATCCACCGTAGAGGGCGGCGCAACTGCGACACAGGTGGAGGCGCCCGATGCGGAGCACATCCCGGTGGAAGCGGGCACACAGGGGCTTGTGGGCCGCCTGAAAGTGCCACGTGTGCTTCCACCAGAGCCACCGGAGGTGTAGGGGCGTGGTGGCCACTATTCCTGCCCCAGTCGGTCTTTGATTTCCATGAGGATATTGCCCGCCGCGCCCACGGGCACGTAGTCCACAATGGGTTTGATGACGACGGCCGTGCCATGGACAACCACCTGGGTAGCCCCTTGTTGGGCGCCGCCCATTTCAAACTCCACGTTGATAATGGCATTGGCGCCCTGACGAGCCGCCATCTTCAACATGCGATCCACGGCCCGTTGGCGGGATTCGTCGCCCAATGCCGTGTAGGAATTCAGTTCACCGCCAGAAAGCATTTTGCAGCCCATGGCGATGTCTTGTCCCATGTCCTTGGCGCGGGCCGAAATACCCCAGACCATGCCTTTGTATTCCATGATTTCATAGCCGTCGAAACCTTCTGCGCCGCTCATGATGATGCGGCCATCGGATATTTCGGGGCGGGTTCCCACCAGTAAATCAGTACGTTCGCTCATTGTCTATTTCCTCCAAGAAAAGGACAGTGCCTCAACGCTTTCGGCTGTTGTCCCGATATCAAACGGATTGGATCAGTCGGTGTAGGCGCGGTCAAGCGGCGCGCCGCACATGTTGCAGTGGCTGGCTTCCAGGTGTTCCATTTGGATGCGCTCGCCACAGGCGGGACAGGTGTAATTCTTTCGCGACTGCACGGCGAGGGTGTAGAAGAGGATCGCGAGTAGAATGATTGCGAGGAATACTCCGACGTAAACGATCAAGATGGCCATGGCCGATTCCTTTCATCGAACGCCCCACGCGTTCATGAAGGAAATACCCCTGGTGCCGCGAAAATATTCGCCTGGTCGGTGCGATAGGTGGCCTATTCCGAAGGCGTTGCCCGATGGGGGGTGCGCAGGCGATGGACAATCAGACCCAACGCGATGAGGCCCAGTCCTGCGGCCCAGATGGCGGGCTCGACCCAGAAAGCCAGGAAAAGGCAGGAGGCCAACCCGCCCCAGGCCCAGCCCTGAGAATAGAGGCGGGCCTCGGCCGGCAGGCGCAGTGCCGCCAGATTATTGATGGCATAGTAGACCAACACGGTGAAGGCGCTGAAGGACCACGTAGTCTTGATGTCGCCCAGGAGGGCCAGCCCCGCGATGGCCAGCCCGATGACCCAAATGGCGGCGTGGGGCACGGAAGCCCCGTGGCTGATGCGCGCCAGGAAGACGGGGGCATCACCCCGGCGTGCCATGGCAAAGAGCACGCGGGACAAGCCGAGTATGAGATTTAAGAGGACGCCGAGCATGGCGGTGATGGCACCGAGGCTGACCACCCGCCACACATTGGGCAGGGCGAATTCCCGGGCGACCAACTCCAGGGGAGCGGCCTGCTCGTTGGTGGCCGCATTCAGGAAGGGAATCCCGGCCGCCGTGACCGAGGCCAGGGCCAGTCCGACGTAGAGGGTCGCCGAGACCAACAGGGTGATGATGATGGCCCGTGGAATGGTCCTGGTCGGGTCGTGGACTTCCTCTCCCAGGGTGGCGATGCGGCCGTAGCCCGTGAAGGCCACAAACATGAGGGCTGTCGCCTGCAAAAAGGCCGCCGCCGGGTGATGGCCTTCGCCTTCAAAGGGCAGAAAGAAAGGGCGGAGATTGTCCGCGCCGTTTTGCCATGCCGCCGGGAGCAGTCCCAGGATAAAAACAAGCAACGCGGCAATGGTGATGCCGACGACCACGGTGTTGGCCTTGTTGGAGCGACGCATGCCCCCCACGGTAATGGCCGTCAGCACGGCGATGGTTACGAGGGCCACGACAACCCGGGTCATCTGATCGTTGTGTCCAAAGAGGGCCAGGGCGTAGCCGGCGAATCCCAACGCCGCCGTGGCCGCAGAGGCCGTCTTTGCGCAGAGGAACATCCAGCCTGCGGTGAAGCCGGCTGCGGGCGTCAGCAGCCGGTAACCGTATTCATAGGCTCCGCCGCTCACGGGGTGGGCGGCCGCCAACTGGGCGCTGCTGAGGGCGTTGCACGTGGCCACCAGGGCGGCCAGGGCCGTTGCCAGGATGACGGAAGGCCCGGTTATTCCGGCAGCGATGCCGACACTGATGAAGGCACCCGTGCCCAGGATAGAGCCGAGGCCCATCAGGGTGGCGCCGAAGAGGCCAATGTCACGTTTCAAGGAAGGGGATTGGGGCATGGGATAGGAACTCGATGGGATAAGAGTGATGGTCAACAGGATAGGGGGAGATTATAGCGTTTCTATGGGTAGGAGCGACAGTGGCCCCACAGAGAGGTTCATGCCCCAAGAAATCGTCGAGCTGTTTCGAGCACCACCTTGCGATCGGGCCAGGGGGGTTCCTGCAGGACAGCCACCTGTGGCCCCATGGGACCCCATACCACCGGATTGGTGGGTCCAAAAACCGCCACGGTCGGGCATCCCGCGACGGCCGCCAGATGGGTAATGCAACTGTCGTTTCCGATGAAAAGGCGCGACCGGGCGAGGCGGGGGGCCAACAGGGCCAGGGGAGTTTCCGGGAGTTGCGGCGCGGGGAGGGGCCACTCCGATTCGGCCGGACCACCGCACCAGCTCACGTGGTGTCCCTCCGATTCAAGTTGGCGCGCCACCCACTGGAAGTTTTCCATGGGCCAGTTTTTCGCCGCGCCGCCGCTTCCGGGGGCGATTACCACCTCGAAGCCTTCGTCCGCAGGGCCAAAGTCGAAGTGTGTCGGCAGGCGGACCGAAACCCCCAACGCGTGGGCGTACCAATGGGCCGCATGTTGGTTCCAGCCTTCGGGCGGGATGCCGGGGAAGCACTGCACCTCTGGGATGCCCGCGTCGATGAGATTGCGGGTCAGCGTGCTATCGGAATCCTCCATGCAGACCCATGCACTATCGAAACGGCGGGCAAATTCACGAAGGGTCTCGTTCGGCGTGGAGAACGCCGAGTGGAACCCGATGCGCTCCAGGTCGTGCACCCCATCGGCCAATCCGGCGGCCTGCGCCAAGGCGGCTCGCTCCGGTATTCCCGCCACTTCAATGTGCGCAGTTGGCTGCCACTGGGCGATGGCGGGCAGGGTGCAGAGAAAATCACCCACGCCGCCACTATGGACCAATAATTTCCGTGGCTTCACGGGGTGGCTTCCGGGAGGAGTTGGTAGATGACGACCCGGGCCTGGGGGGACTGGTCGACCACATGGACACAATCCAGCCCGGGCACGTGGGCGTTTTCGTCCAACAGGGGGCGTAAGGATGGTACCATTTGGGCCGTATAGCGCTCATCGACCACGAAATAGGCTGCCTGTGCGTCTCTGGCGCGGGTTAGCGCCTCCTCTAGCGAATCTTCCAGTGCGGGCCCGGTAGAGGGCATGCCTGCGTAGTAGCCCACTTGGGGTTTGCGGGTAAAAATCAAGCCGTGAGGCAGGTGTTCCGCCATCCAGCGGCCTGCTTCCTTGTATTCCCGGGGTTCGCGGGGTCGTCGGCCCAGGTGCTCCGAACCCACGGTGATGAGGGTGTGCAACAGGAAGAACCCCAACACGCTCAGCACGGGAAGGGCCACCAGCCAGCGGGGGCGGTCCTTTTGTGCGAGTTGGGTCGTCACGATGACCAGGCCGAATGCGGCCCAGAGGGACAGGGCAATCAGGGTGGCCATGAGATAGCGGGGGGCGGGAGACAACACGAAAAGGCTGATACCCCATTGAGCTGCGGCGAAGAAGAGCACAAAGGCTTCGAGTCGCCCGTCCCGCTTGCGGTCATGGAAATTGAAGAGCCCCACGCCGAGGAAGAGGGAAAGTATGGGACCCAACATGACGGGGAGGACGTCGCTGAAACTCTTCACGGTGGTTTGCACGAAACGGAGATAGTCGAATTCCTGGAGGATGAAGCCGATGCGGTAATTGGCGGTGGTCTCGCCGGTGAGTTGGCGCACGTAGAGGGTATTGAGTAGGAGACACAGGCCGGCCAGGGCAGCCACGGTGCACAGTCGTCGACCGAGCTGGGGAATGGTCTTCCACCCGAGGATAAGGGCGGCGGGCAGGCTGCACAGCAGAATGAATAGCCCTTCGGGCCGGGTCAGGCACAGGGCAAAGAAGGCGAAGGGGCTGAGGTAGAGCGTCCAGCCACCGTGGCGCAGTCCCCGTTGGAGCAGCCATAAGGCCGAAAACCAGAGGAATATGGCGGTCGCTTCGGTGGAGACCCGGCAGGCGTAATCGGCGAGCCAGGGCCAGCAGGCGAAGAGTACGCCGGCCATCCGAGCGGCGCGGGCATCGAAAAGGTCGCGGGCGAGGAAAAAGACGGGGACTACCGTGAGGGTGGATGCGATGAGGGAGACCAGGCGACAGGCCCATTCCAAGTCGGACACCATGAAGTGAGCGAGTGCGCCCAACAGGGGATAGAAGAGCGGGATTTTGGGGTCGTACCCAAAAAAATTGCCTGCGGCCAGGTGCTGGGCGGTCTCCACATAGTGGATGGCGTCGGCCGTATCCAGCACGCGGGGCATGGCCAGCAGAAAAAGTAGTCGAAACGCCAGGGCCAGGGCGACGAGCGCCAGGATAGGACGTGTAGCGTTTTCTGGAGAAGTTGGGTTGTACACGTTGAGATGCTACGTGAGGGCCCAAGGGGGATGCAACCTGCAAAAACGGCCCCAGTGCCGTGGGGCACCGGGGCCGAACGTGGGTGCTGGTGGGAACTACTGCGTGTTGACCGTAATGTAGACCAGCAGGTCGACGGTCACATCAAAGGTGGCTTCCACATTGGTGAGGGCGTCTGCACCTTCGACGCGCAGGGTCGCCGTGCCACACTCGCCGTCCTGGATGTCATTGAGCAGGTCGACTGGCGTGTTTTGGGTCAGGGAGAACATGGTGCCCAGGCCGTCATTGTCCGCGGCGGTGCCCAAGAGCAGGGGATCGGCGCTGCTGCCGGTAATGTTGACCGTGAGTTCCGCCGTGGTGAAAGGGTCAAAGGTGCCCGATGTGGCCATGATGTCGGTGGCGGCCAATTCGACGCTTGTAATGGTGGCCAGATCGGCGATGAGATCGCCCGCTGCCGCCCGAATCATGGCATCCAGTTCAGCCTCCGTGAAGAGATCGCAAAAGGCACCCAGATTTATCTGGGCCGCGCCGTCCAGACCGGCGTTTGCATCGATGGTGGAATCGACCAGTAGGCTCACGGTCACGGGGATGGGGGGCAGAGGAATGCCGTTGCAGGCAGACAATTGGGTGCCGGCGAAGCCTGCCAGGAGCGTGACCAGGACCAAGGGTTTAGCGAGGTGCGCAAGACGTCTGATTTTCATGGTACATCCTTTCGAATTGCGTGGGACTACCCACGGGGCGGTGAAATACCACCTCAGTCACCTTACCATGGCACCGCAAATCCATTACATCACACAAGTTTTTCGAAGAATTGGCGGTTGGGCCCGCGTGCGGCCGGGCGGGAGCCATAAGGACGGGCCGGAGAGGTCAGGATTGGGGGGCACTTACCGTGGTGTAGACCAGGACCGATACGCTGACGTCAAACTGAATATCGCCCGGTTCGAGGGCGTTAGCGCCGGCCAGTCGGAGGGTCGGCACGCCGCACTGGCCGTCTTCCAGATCGTTGAGCAGGTCGACTGGATTGTTCTGGGTCAGCGAAACCATGGTGCCCAAACCGGCATTGTCGGCGGCGGCGCCCAAGAGGAGGGAATCGGCACCGGGTTCTATGACGGTCAACGTGAGTTCGGCGGTCGTAAAGGGTTGGAAGGTTCCGGAGGTTGCCGTCAAGTTGGTGGATGCCAATTCGACGCTGGTGATAGTCACCAGATCGGCGATGAGGTCCCCTGCGGCAGCCCGGACCATGGCATCCAGATCTTCTTCGGTGAAGAGGTCGCAAAAGGCACCGAGGGTTACCTCGGCCGAACCATCAGCCGAGGCCGCACCGGAAATATCGACGTTAGAGAGTAGATTGAGCGTGACAGGAATCGGGGGGAGCGCTATTCCGTTGCAGCCAGACAGTTGGAGACTGGGGAGCGCCAGCAAGAGGGCCAACAGGAAGAGTCGTGTAAGCAATAGGTGGGTGGGCTTGCGGTTCATGGTCATTCCTCCTTCGTGTATACAGCTGTCTCGTATGGGTGGCGAAAGGCCGCCCTTACCACTGTACCACGGGATGGGTCGTCACGCTCCCTCGAAAACGTGTCCTTGCGGTATGGGACGGCCATTGTCCAGGCATCAGGCCGCTTTAAAGGCGGCGAGAAACTTCCACATGGTCTTTTCCCAGTCGAAACGGCTGGCGACCTGCTTGCCGGTTTGGATTCGTTTTGCCCGGTGCTGGCCGTCTTCAGAGAGGACCCGCTTGAGGGATTGGAAAAAGGCATCCATGCTTTCGCCATTGAAGTAAATGGGGGCGTCGCCGGCTACTTCCGAAATGCCCCGGGAACCTGCCGCGAGTACGGGAACGCCCGCCGCCATGGCTTCCAGGATGCGCAATCCCGAGCCGTCGTGTGGGCCCGCGAACAGAAAGAAGGCCGACTCCTGATAAAGTCCGGCCAGATGGTTTGCCGGGCACTGCTCGATACGCACCACCCCGGGGCCCCACTGGGCGGGCTCCTCGGGGAGTCCCGGACCTACGACGACCTGGGTAAAGGGAAATTCGTCCCGCCGTTTTTCCAGTGCGGCGCGAATGGTAGCCAGCAGGGGCGCGGTCAGGGGATCGTAAAAGAGCACGATATAGGGTTTTTCCACGACCGACAAGGTGGGGTTGTTGAGCCCTGCAGCCACGCCGGGGGGGGCCACGATTATGCGTTCCATGGGGGCTTCGAAGAGCTCCAGACACCGGCGCCGCAAATGTTCGGTGGGCGTGATGATGTGCCGTGCAGTGGCACAGACGCGCTTGGTGTCTTTCAGATTACCGGCGTTGCCCTGACCTCCTTCCCAAGGGGCGAGATCCATTGTTACCAGCACCTGGGCAACGGTGGTCTTGGTGAGGGCCGTCTGGAGCGGAGAAAGGACGAAGTCTGCTCCGTGCTTCTTGAGCAGTCCATCTACGTTGTCGTTTCGGGTCAGGCGGGCTCGGAATCCCGTCTCGGGAGGCGCCGACTCCACGCTGGGGAGCTCTGGGAAGGGCGACTCTTCCCCGCGGATGTGGAGGCAGGAAAACTGAACCGAGGGTTTCTCTTGCTTAATGCGGGCGATAACCTGCGCCAGATAGCGCACTACGTGGTGGGGAAAAGGCAGGGCCGTTCCCGGAAGGGTGTTGATGACAATGTGCATAATAAGGCGTATGGATATCCCAACTCGGTTGTAGCCATGGACCCCAGCGGCAGGTGCCGCTCGAAGGGCCTTATTCTATACCAATTCGATGTCAGAATCACCGAAAAGGGTTCCCCTGTCGTCGGGGGCCTGTTTTTGGGCAGTCAGCGGCTCGCGGGCAAACATAGAAACGGTCCCGAGGGCCATGTTAAACTATGTTTGCGAGCACGCCGTGTGTCGGATGGGATGCAAGCCCATTCAAGGCAGTCGTCTTCCAGGACCCCCAACTTCCACCAAATTGGTGCGCAGTTATCGGCCTCGCCTACCCTGGTTTCTCAATTTCTAAGCAGGTCTAAGGATAGTGTTTCGATGAATCAACTCGATCAACTGGAATCCAAGAGCATTCATATTCTCCGGGAAGCGTACCGCGAGTTTAATAATCTGTGTATGCTCTGGTCCATCGGTAAAGACAGTACGGTCATGCTCTGGCTCGCCCGGAAGGCCTTCTTCGGCCACTGTCCGCTGCCCTTGGTGCACGTGGACACGTCCTACAAGATACCGCAAATGATTGAATACCGTGACAATCTGGCGCGGGAATGGAATCTCAATATGGTGGTGGGCCAGAACAAGGTGGCCATTGCCAATAAGCAGACCTTCCCGGAGGGCAATTTGACCCGCCTTGAATGCTGCAAGGCCCTCAAGAGTGAGGCCCTCAAACACACCCTCTCGGGTGAGTGGGAGCGCATGCGTCTCAATCATAAGACCGGGGAGTATGAAGTGGACAGCAACACGGAACCCTACACGGGCGTGATTGTAGGTGTCCGCTCCGACGAAGAAGGCAGCCGTTCCAAGGAACGCTATTTCTCTCCCCGCGACCGTCAGAACGACTGGGACGTAGATGATCAGCCGCCGGAACTCTGGAACCAATACAAGACCGATTTTTCGCCCGGCACCCACGTGCGGATTCATCCGTTGCTGGATTGGACCGAGTTGAATCTCTGGGAATACATCCAGCGGGAGAACATTCCCTTGGTGGACCTCTACTTCGATCGGGGAGAAGGGACCCGTTACCGTTCCCTGGGCTGCGGCCCCTGCACCAGCTGTGTAGAATCCACGTCGAAAAATGTGGATGAGGTCGTTGAAGAGATTCGCAGTGGCAAGTTTGCCAACATTGCCGAACGTTCGGGGCGCGCCCAGGACAAAGATGATGGTGGTGGTCTGGAGACCCTGCGCCGCGACGGGTACATGTAGGTCTCTTTGCCTCCCCAATAGATTGGGGGCACCCTAAACGCACTGTGTTGATGGCGGCCGTAGCCATCGGATATATCACTTCCCAACTTGCTGGACACACCCTTAAATGAGCACGAATTCGATTCTTGATCGCGAACATATGGATATTGTGATTGTGGGCCACGTGGACCACGGTAAGAGCACGGTAATTGGCCGCCTGATGGCGGACACCAATTCGCTCCCCGAAGGAAAGCTCGAACAGGTCAAGGCCATGTGCGCGGCCAATTCGCGCCCCTTCGAGTATGCCTTCCTCCTCGACGCCCTCAAGAATGAGCAGGCCCAGGGAATCACTATCGATACGGCCCGGTGTTTCTTCAAGACGGAAAAGCGCCACTACATCATCAACGATGCGCCCGGCCACATTGAGTTCCTGAAGAATATGGTGACCGGTGCGGCACGCGCAGAAGCTGCCCTCCTCGTTATCGATGCCGGCGAAGGGGTGCAGGAGAACAGTAAACGGCACGGCTACATGGTTTCCATGCTCGGCGTGAAACAACTTTGCGTGCTGGTTAACAAGATGGACCTCGTGGATTACAGCGAGGAAAAGTTTACGGCCATCAAAGACGAATACACCGAGTTTCTGGAACAATTGGGCGTCCATCCCACGGCCTTTATCCCGGTGAGCGCCCGTGAAGGGGTGAATATTGCCGCAAGCCCCAAGGCGGAGATGCCGTGGTACGACGGCATGACGGTGCTGGAGCAGGTGGACGACTTTAGAAAATTGCGGGGTGACGCCGACAAGACCTTCCGTTTGCCCGTGCAGGATATTTATAAATTCACCGCCTCGGGTGATGACCGCCGTATTGTCGCCGGTACCGTGACCACGGGTAAGGTGCGCGTGGGCGATGCCGTGCGTTTTCTTCCTTCCGGCAAGGAGTCGGTGGTGAAGTCCGTTGAAGGCTTTTCCATGGCGCCCCAGACCGAGGCAACGGCGGGCTATGCGACGGGTGTGACGCTCACAACCCAGATTTATATCAAGCCCGGTGAGCTCATGGTGCGGGCCGACGAGCCCCAGCCTAAGGTGAGCCGTCGTTTCCGGATTAACATGTTCTGGATGGGCCGCCCGCCCATGGTCATGGGTAAGCAATATAAACTGAAGGTCGGTGCGGCCTCGGTGTCCGCCGAGTTGGCCGAAGTTATCCAGGTGTTGGATGCCTCCGAGCTCAGCTCCGTCACCAACAAGAAACAGGTGGACCGCCACGATGTGGCCGAATGCATCGTGGAGACGACCCGTCCCATCGCCTTTGACCTGCGCAACGAGTTGGAAACGACCGGTCGTGTGGTTATCGTGGACGATTTCGAAATTGCCGGTGCTGGCGTTATTCTCGAATCTCTGGACGATACCGGTTCCGTTATGGCCGAGCACATTCAACAGCGTGAGTTTGCCTGGGAGCGGGGTCTTGTCACCAACGAAGAGCGTGCCGAGCGCTATGGCAACGTGGGTAAGCTGATTATCCTTCATGGTGAGTATGGCTGTGGTAAACGGCGCACGGCCAAGCAGCTCGAACGGGCCCTTTTCGATATGGGGCACAAGACCTACTACTTCGGCATCTCCAACTATTTTGAAGAGCTCGATCATGATGTGCGTACCCGGGACCGCGCCCGCGAGAATCACCTGGAGAAACTGGGCGATCTGGCCCGGGTCATCACCGATGCCGGAAGTCTGCTGATCACCACGGTGACCGATGCGGATGACTATGATCTGGAACGTCTCAAGATGATGACGGCGCCGATTGAGATCTTTGTCGTGAACCTTGGCGAGAACCAGTTCGATAACTTCCCTGTTGACGTGGCCTTGCCCTATCGTCCGGAAATGGACGGCGCCATCAAGACCATCGTGGATACGCTGAAGGCCAAGGGTATTTTACTGAAGTAGGGTATCACCCTGCAGATGGGTTCGCAGGTGGCGTTGGGCACGACGTGTCAACGCTCCTGCCTGTGGTCTGTCGCCTCAGTGAAAATTTCGACTCTTCGTTTCTTCCGTGGTCAGCTTGGTCTCGGGAACCCACAGTTTGTCCGCCACGAGGTGGGTTACGCCCGATTGGACCTGTAATTTTCCGGTGACGCCGAGGAAGGGCTGGGTCTTCACGAGCGTCTTGTGCTTTTTGTAGACCGGCTCCCAGATCACGAGGTTGACGAGGCCGCTTTCGTCTTCGAGGGTCATGAAGACCACGCCATTGGCGGTGCCGGGGCGCTGGCGGCAGATGACGAGTCCGGCGTAGCGGGTGCGGGTGCCATTCTTTAGCGTGCCGATAGTGGCTGCGTCGGGGAGGCCCTGGGCGCTGAGGGCTTCACGGTAGGGGCTGATGGGGTGGCCGTGGGTGCTGTGGCCCGTGAAGGCGTAGTCCCAATGGATGGCTTCGGCGGCATGAAGGGGCGTGAGCAGCGCGTCGGCTTCGGGTGTCTGGACGTTGAGCTGGGTGTGGAGGTCGCGGTCGAGGCCGAGGGTTTTCCAGAGGGCGCTGCGGCGGTCGTGCTGGAAGGCGGCAAAGGCTCCGGCTTCGGCGAGACGGGTGAGGGCACCGTGGTGGAGCCGGGTGCGCAGGGCGAAATCTTCGAGGGAGTCAAAGGGGGCGTCGTTTCGCGCGGCGACGATGCGCTGTCCTTCCGATTCCTGAAGACCCTTGACGTAGCGAAAACCCACTCTAGTTGACAGTTGACAGTTGATGGTTGATAGCGTTTTTTGCTGCGATACGTTTCCTGGACTGTAATCCGTGGCCGATTCTCTCACCAAGAGTGCGTGGGCCAGGGGGGGGGCGTTTTCTTGGTGGGCGTGGCTGTGGCCTTTGTCGTTTAGGTCCTTTCCGTCCTTTAGGTCTTTGTTTTTGCCTCTGGCGGACGCTTTGCGCCGTTCCAGTATTTTGTCCTGCGCTTTGTCCTGCGCTACTTTTTCGTTTTTCACCCTTCTCTCTTCACCCTTCAAACTTTCCAACGTGCAGTCCCAATCGCTGAACAGCACATCGATAGGCAAGACGTCCACGCCGTGGCGTTTGCTGTCTTCCACGAGGGTGGCGGGGCTGTAGAAGCCCATGGGCTGGGCGTTGAGCATGGCGCAGAGGAAGGCGGACGGGTAGTGCTGTTTGAGCCAGGCGGTGGCGTAGGCGATGAGGGCAAAGCTGGCGGCGTGGCTTTCGGGGAAACCGTATTCACCGA
>JAUIMA010000135.1 GCA_030432675.1 Candidatus Hydrogenedentota bacterium
GTGCTTCGTTTGAGTCTGTGGGTTCTGCCACCCGTGCTATTGGATCCACGTTAATTTCCTTGTCCTGCGCGTACGCATGGTCGAAATGTACCACGCTGCAGCGAATTGCGCAAGTCTTCTATCGTCTGAACCGGCTCCAGAAACTCAGTCGCGTAGGCCCCTACATCCGGGAGGCGGTGGGCATCACTTGCCGCGGTGGCACGCCGCCCCAGGTCATCAGCGAGCTTCTGGGCCAGCCGTTGCTCATGGGGCGCAAGATTCACACTCTTCACCTCCAACGCTTCAAAGGGCATGTCGACAATCCGCTCATCGAAGGGAATCGCCGCCCGGGTCGGGTGCGCCGCGATACACACTGCCCCCATCGATTGGGCACGCGCTAACATGACTTCGGGCGGATGGCCCGGTGTAAAGGATTTCGCCGCTTCGGGTTCCAATCCATAGATAAGCATGTCACCATGGGATGAGCTGTATTCGAAACCTGCCAGTAGCAAAAATCCCGGGTGCGCAGACTGCGCCACCAACGCATCCAACTCCGCGCGGGTCCACTGGTAGTGATGCTCCGTCAACACCAGCCCATCCAACCCCGCCTGCACTGCCCGATCGATCAGCAGCGACTCATCAATCGCACTACAGGCCGAATGACGGCGGGTGTGCAGATGGAGGTCGATAACGAGACTCATGGCATCCTCTTGTCAGCGCAGGCACGGCTCCGTCATGCGTCGAGCGCAAGGCCGAGCGCCTTAACGAGGGGCGACTCCTGCACGTAACGGGGCATGACGATTTCCAGGTCTTTGGTCACAAATTGACGCACCACAAAGAGCGGGGCGGCCGGGTGGGCGTAGGCCAGCTCTTTGATGTATTGCCACCAGGCCCCATCGTCGAGGGCACGGCCGAGGAGAATCTGGGGAATCTCCGCCGGATCTTCTTCCTGCTGCTGGGCCTCAATTTCTTCGGCCAACGTGTCGGTGGTAACTTTATTGCTCTGCTGTTGCAAACGGGCACCGATTTTTTCCACCAGACGGCAGGCATCGTGGTAGCGGGAGACAAACTCAGACCACGCCGGGTCAATCTGATGTACCAGCTCGACCAGGAAGGCCAGACGCTCTTCCTGCGAGCGAGACTCCAGACGGGCCGCCAACTCCGGATTCAACAACAGGTAGCCCAAGGCGACGTTGATGTGAATTTCCGGGGGCTGGAGGGCCAGGGCATCTTCGGGCCGACTGGGGTATTGGGCATGGAGTATCTGGGCCTTGCTCTGGTAGTTGGGCGGACCCGGCATGGGCTCTGGGAAGGCCGCGTAGTCATAGTCCAATCCCACGGCCACGCGATACCCGCGCACGGCTTTCTTCATGTCTCCTGCCGAGAGCGCCTCGTCCGCCTGCTCGAGGTAAGCCTTCTGCATGCGGGCGCGAATGCGCAACAACTCGTAAGCCTGCGCAGCCGCCTTGAATTTACCCAGGGCAACGGCATTATCGGCCAGCAAGGTCACGAGATCGGCCGGAAGCTGTGCCGGACCATTCTTTTTCAACTGGGCCTGAACTTGCTGCTGTGTGGCGGGCGCCCCCACGGCCGCCAGGGCCGCCTCAAAGCGCGCGTCTTTCTCCACGTCTTCACGCAGGTACGCATACTTCTCGGTTTGAATATCTTCCGTCGAATTGTCTCGCAACGGCGAGTAGGAAACAAACAGAAACCGAAAATTGACGATATCGCCTTCGGCTACGGCCTTGGCCAGACAATGATCAATCGTTTCCTGGCTGACCGGCGGCTTGATAATTTCTTTCGTGCGGGCCATTAATTGGCACTCCCATCCGCCAGGGTCGACGCAACGACCTCGGCACGCTCATTCCAGTCAATCTCAGGAACCGTAATCTGGTAATAGGGCAAGCGCTCATGAATCTCATGGTATAGCCGCTGGCGGAAATGGCGCAGCACCCGGCTGGCATGGCGCTCGTGAGCCCGGGTCCAGCGACTGGCTTCCACGCACTCCCGGTCCCGTCCGGCTTCAAGGACCAACTCCTCCATATAGGTGGAAAGAAAGTGCTTGAGTGCCCCATCGTAGGCCCGGCGCAGGGAATCGACCTCGTCGGTACCTAGTTCAACGGCCTCTTGCCAACGTGACTCCAGCGAAACGACCTGGGCGCGGTCATCGATGTATTGCTGACGACGCTCATTGTCACGCAGGATATAGTAGGCGGCGTTGAGTTGGGCGATATTGAGCAAGAAGTTGTCCCGACGATTGTCGGTAATGGTCGTGCGGCCAATCTCCATAAGGAGTTGCTTCATGACCTTCTTGTAGCTATTGCGCACTTCGCCAAGTTTACAGGTCTCCGGGAGCCCCAGGACCTCGAAGTAATTGATGTATCCGTGATCAGACATGATTGAAATACTCCAGGTAAGCGGTGATTGTACCTTGAAGGCATGGGGGCGCTCAACTGTGCTATCATTAGATTACGTAAAACAAGGGAATTTCAGGCCCCCGGGACGTCGGAGCCGGCCTGACGAAGGAGAAGACGCGGCGTGGCCGATTATATAGCCCAGGCGGGCAAGGGCGCGGCCCTCAAAGACAAAGAGAAACTCGAGCGCCCCCGCCGATACAAGGTCCTCCTGCTGAATGACGACTACACGACGATGGAGTTCGTGGTGGAGGTGCTTCAAGGCATCTTCAAGCGCACTCCGGATGAGGCCATGGCAATCATGCTGAATGTCCACAAGAATGGGATGGGCGTGGCGGGTGTATATGTAAAGTCAATCGCAGAAACGAAAGTTAGTCAGGTCCACAAACTGGCCCAGCGTATGGAATTCCCGTTGCGCTGTACGCTGGAAGCTGAATAACGCTTCGAAATGTTTTGAAATTGAGGTACGGCACCCATGATTAGTAAAGAATTTGAAGCGACGCTCGGGGAAGCCCTCCGGGAAGCCCGAGAACGCCGCCATGAATACCTCTGCAGTGAGCACGTACTCTTCGCCATACTCCACGATCCCCGTGGAGCCGACATCCTCCGGGCATGCGGTGGCAACCTGGCCCACTTGGAGCAACAGCTCGAAGATTTCTTCAAAGAAGAAGTTGAAGCAGCTCCCGAAGGCGTCCAGCCCACCATCCAACAAACCACGGCCTTTGACCGCCTCATGCAACGGGCCTTCCTCCATGTCCAATATGCAGGGCGCGATGCCGTTGATGCGGGGGACATCCTCGCCGCTATGTTGGAGGAAGAAGATTCCCATGCGGCCTGGATACTCCAGGAAGATGGCATCGCCCGACTGGATATCCTCAACTACATTTCCCACGGCATCACCACCGAAGGGATGGAATTCATCGGGGAAGACCCGGATTTTGAGGAAGACGAGGAAATGGACGGAGACGGTGCGCCACGCCGTAGCGCCCGCGAATCCTTTACCACCAATCTGAATGAACGGGCTGCCGAAGGGGCCATTGACCCCCTGGTGGGCCGCGAAGATGAATTGAAGCGCACGGTCCGCATCCTCTGCCGTCGCAAGAAGAATAATCCGATTTTCGTGGGCGAACCGGGGGTCGGCAAGACCGCCCTCGCCGAAGGCCTGGCCCTGGCCATCCATGAGGGACGCGTCCCCAAGCAATTGGCCGATGTGGAAATCATCGCTGTCGATCTGGCCGGAATGCTCGCAGGCACCAAATTCCGTGGCGACTTCGAGCAGCGCCTCAAAGCCGTGCTCAAAGAATTACAGGGCAAGCCGGAATACGTCCTCTATATCGATGAAATCCACACGCTGGTCGGCGCGGGTGCCACCACGGAATCCAGCATGGACGCCTCCACCATCCTGAAGCCCGCCCTCGCATCGGGCGAGCTGCGCTGCATCGGCTCCACGACCTACGAAGAGTATAAGAATCACTTCGAAAAAGACCGGGGCCTCAGCCGCCGTTTTCAAAAAATCGACGTCAACGAGCCGTCCATCCCCGAAACGGTGCGCATCCTCAAGGGCCTGAAGTCCCGCTACGAACAGCACCACGGCATACAATATACGGATGGGGCCCTGCGCTCCGCCGCCGAGTTGGCTTCCAAACATATCAATGACCGCTTCCTGCCCGACAAGGCCATCGACGTCATCGACGAGGCCGCGGCCGCTGTCCGTCTGGCTCCCGGGCCGGAACGCAAGAGCATCCGCCCCCATGACATCGAAAAAATCGTGGCGGAGATTGCGAAAATCCCAGCCCGCAGTGTCTCTTCGTCGGACAAGGAGCGTCTTGGCTCCATGGACTTCGAGCTGAAGCAGGTGGTCTTCGGACAGGATGACGCCCTCACCCAGATTACGCGGGCCATCAAACGCTCCCGTGCTGGTCTGGGCCGACCGGACAAACCCATCGGCTGCTTCCTCTTCACCGGCCCCACGGGTGTTGGCAAGACCGAAGTCGCCAAGCAATTGGCCAGTCACCTGGGAAATCACTTCGCACGCTACGATATGAGCGAATACATGGAGAAGCATGCGGTCTCACGCCTGATCGGTGCGCCCCCTGGCTACGTTGGCTTTGATCAGGGCGGCTTACTGGTGGATGAGATTCGCCGCAACCCCTACACCGTGCTCCTGCTCGATGAGTTGGAAAAGGCACATGCCGACATTTACAGCATCTTGCTCCAGGTCATGGACAACGCATCGCTGACAGATAACATGGGTAAAAAGGCGGACTTCCGCAATGTTACCCTTATCATGACCTCCAACGCCGGTGCCCGTGAGCTGGCTGCCAGCACCATCGGATTTCAATCGGGGGTCCAGGACAGCCGCCACAAGAGCATGAAGGCCATCGAAAAGGCCTTCACCCCGGAATTCCGAAACCGTCTGGATGCCATCGTGCCCTTCAGCCCGTTGCCCATGGAGGTCATCGAGCAGGTAGTCGACAAGTTTATCGGGCAATTGCAGGCACAACTGGCCGATAAGAAGGTCCAGCTCACCCTGAGCCCCGAAGCGCGCCGCTGGCTCGCGGAAAAAGGCTATGACGAGACCTATGGGGCCCGCCCCCTCGCCCGCCTCATCGGGCAGGAAGTGGAGACACCCCTGGCCGATGAATTACTCTTTGGACGCTTAGAAAAAGGGGGACGCGTCACCGTCGATGTGGCGGACGATGTGGTAGCGTTTCGCTACGACTGACCATTAACAATCGCGTGGGAGTGCTATGAAGACGAAGTATCACAAAACCGCCGGGGGCGTTGTGATTAATGGCCGGAATGAAGTGCTGGTCATCATCCGGGACATCGAGCGTGAAGGCCAGATTGTCCACGAAGTTCGCCTTCCCAAGGGACACATTGATCCGGGGGAGAGCGCCAAGTCTGCGGCCGTCCGCGAGGTGTGCGAGGAGTCCGGCTATTGCCACCTTCGTATCACCAAAGATCTTGGAACGGGGCATTCCTCGTTCCAATTTGCCGACAAGCTCCACGAACGAGATGAACAGTACTATTTGATGGAGTTGACCGACCCCCGCCATCAGCCCCCCCAGCCCATGAGCGACGAAGAGGCCCTCTTTGAGCCCCATTGGATTCCGCTGGAAACGGCCGCGGAACAAATGACCTACGAAACCGAGCAGGATTTCGTGGCCCGCGCCTGGAAACTCGTCCAGGGCCTGGAACTCGAAACCTAGGCTCCAGGTTGCATCAGGCCCTTCAGTTCGACCAATTCCCCTGGGACCTGTGCCACGCGATGCCGAGTACAACGAGGTTTCGTGTGCGTGGAGGAACGGACAACTTCCGACTACAAGACATCTCGACGGAATCTTTCTGGACTATACGCGACTTCCACCACCTGCCTGGATAGATTATTTCGACCACTTCCCTGAGGACACGATGTGTTGGTGCCATTCTCCCTTCCGTGACCGAGCATGCTATACTTTTTTCCGCCTCGGGGCCGTCGCCGATCGTGAATAGACGCCCCATCAACGACCCTGAAATCCTGGAGACTCCCATGAGATTACTTATCGTTGCGCTGATTGCCGCAATGGCTACCCTTTCCCCTCAGGCAATGGCCGAAGAGAACAAGCAACTCCTCCTTATCGCGGGCACCCCGAGCCACGGCCCGGGCGACCATGAGTTTAACGCCGGCGTCCAGTTGTTGGCCCAGTGCCTGAAGTCCGTGCCCAATCTGGAGGTCACGATCCAGCTCAACGGATGGCCCAAGGACGAAGCCATCTTCGACGGGAAAGACGGCATCCTCATGTACATGGATGGTGGCGCGAACCACCCTGCCGTGCAGGAAGACCGCCTCGCATTCCTTGGTGGATTGATGAAAAAAGGCGTAGGCTTCATGTGCGCCCACTATGGCGTGGATGTCCCGGCAGATAATGGTGGATCCGAATTCAAGCAATGGATCGGCGGCTACTACGAAGCGGGCTACTCCTGCAACCCCATGTGGAGCCCGGAATACAAGGAATTTCCCGACCACCCTGTCGCCAACGGCGTGAAGCCCTTCCAGATCAAGGACGAATGGTACATGCACATGCGCTTTCGCGATGACATCTCGGGTGTTACCCCCCTCCTCGTGGGTACGCCTTCCGACGACGTCCGCGATGGTCCCTATGTCCACCCCAAGGGCCCCTATGAACACATCCAGGCGGACAAGGGCAAGCCGGAAACCATGATGTGGGCCGTGGAACGGGAAGATGGCGGCCGTGGCGTGGGCTTTACCGGAGGCCACATCCACAAGAACTGGGGCCACGATGACTTTCGGAAAATCGTGCTCAACGCCCTCGTCTGGATTACCGGCATGGACGTACCTGAAAACGGCGTGGAATCCACGGTCACCGCAGAAGATCTCGCGAAAAACCTGGACCCTAAAAACTAGGGGCTTAGTTATTGCAGACGAGGCACTGCGTTTGCCTTAGATGCCTCGTCTTTTCGTAAGAAAATACTCCCCTCCTTGGAGGGGCCGGGGGTGGGTCGCGTCTCGAAAAGGCCCTAAACCCACCCCTAACCCCTCCGAGGAGGGGAATCGACGGGTGTTTCACGCCTGTGACAACCTACTTTTCCCGAACGATTATTCAAACCACGTACACAGAACGACGACCTGCTCGTCCCCGTCATTCCGATTCGACCCTTCATCCAACCAGGAGTTTATCCCTTGTCTGAACCCATCCGCTGGGGCATTATCGGCACCGGCCATATTGCCAATACTTTTGCTACCGCCATTGCCGCCCTCGACGACGCCGTCATCCAGGCCGTTGGCTCCCGCACCGAAGCAAGTGCCAATGCCTTCGCCGACAAATACGGTATCGCCAATCGCCACGGCTCCTATGAAGCCCTGGCCAACGACCCCGAAATCGACGCCGTCTATATTGCGACGCTGAATTCCCTCCACCACGACAACAGCATCCTCTGCCTCGAAGCGGGCAAGGCGGTTCTGTGCGAAAAGCCCTTCTGCATCAACCGCGCCCAGTCGGAGGAAGTCATCGCGGTGGCCAAACGGGAAAAGAAGTTCATCATGGAAGCCATGTGGACCCGCTTCATCCCCGCCCTCCAACAGGCCATGGACTGGATCGACGAAGGCCGCATTGGCGAGGTGCGAATGGTCCAAGCCAACTTTGGCTTCCGCTGCGACGATGCCCCCCTCTTCGACCCGGAACTGGGCGGTGGCGCCCTCCTCGATGTGGGCATCTACCCCATCACGCTCGCCCATATGGCCTTCCGTAAGCTCCCCACGGAAGTCCGTAGCCTGGCCCACCTGGGTCGCAACGGCGTCGACGAGCAATCCACCTACCTCCTCGGCTTTGAAGGCGGTGGCCAGGCCCTTCTCGGTAGCGCGATCCAGACCAAGTCCCCCTACGATGGTTACATCATGGGCACCGAAGGCATGATTACCATTCATGACTCCTTCTGGAATGCCACCAAGGTCAGCCTTACGAAGGACGAGAAGGTCGTCGAATGCAAAGAACTGCCCCACCTCTGCAATGGCTATGAATATGAAGCCATGGAAGTGCACCGCTGCCTCCGCGAAGGCAAACTCGAAAGCGACATCATGCCCCACGAAACGAGTCTCGAACTCATGGGCCTGCTGGACGGCATCCGCGCAGATTGGGGCCTGAAATACCCGATGGAATAACGGGGCGGGGACTGCCTCGCCGTACGGCCCGGAAATAAGCAACGAAAACGCCTTGGCGGAAAGTGCCCACTACACGGTAACACCGCCCAATAAGACAGGCGGGGCTGTCCCCGGGGACTGCCTCGCCGTACGGCCCGGAATTAAGCAACGAAAACGCCCTGGCGGAAAGAGCCCACTTCACGGAAGTGAGGCTCTTTAAGACAGGCGGGGCTGTCCCCCTCTTGAACGCGACGTGAACTTTCCAGAAAAGGGAGGCTCCCTAAGTCAGTCCAGGATTGCCCCTCCGTTCTGGAAAAGGAGCGGAAACGTGACAAGAGATTCGACCATGAACCACACGCGACTGCAACGCAATGAAGCGACCCAAACGCGCTATCAGGAACGTTTGGCGAGGGCTCTTCAATACATCGAGGATAATCTCGACCAATCCCTTCGACTGGAAGACATCGCTGCTGCCAGTTATTTCTCCCCCTTCCACTTTCACCGCATTTTTCAGTCCCTCATGGGAGAGTCAGTGAACGACTACGTCATTCGTCGCCGCATGGAGTCAGCCGCCCATCTCCTCGTCTACGAACGCCACCTCCGCGTGACCGACGTAGCCGCCACCGTGGGCTATTCCTCCACCGCCAATCTATCCAAAGCCATCAAGCAGTATTTCGGTGTCTCGCCCAGCGCCATCCGCAATCCGTCGGACGAAATTAATCGCAAGATTGGAAAACTCTCCAGCAAGTACGGAAAAACCTTTGACCCCCGTGATCTCTATCCTCGAGACCTGCCCAATAACGGGCTCAACGACAAAGAGGACAAGCACATGCACGTAGAAGTCATTGAACAGGAAGAGTTGACCATCAGCTACCTGAGCAGTCCGCAAGGATATCTCCAGGAATCCATCGAAGACACGTGGACAAAACTCATTGCCTGGGCAAAATCGGCGGGAGTCCCGATTGCGGAACAGCAGTATTACGCCCTGTGTTACAGCAACCCGGCAGTGACCCCCGTGGAGAAGTGTCGCTATGATGCGTCGGTCGTAGTTCCGCCGACATTGACGGTCAACGCGCCCTTTTCCCGCTCGGTTATCCCGGCCGGTCGCTACGCCCGGGTCTACTACAAGGGCCCCTCCGAAGGCACCAGCCAGGCGCACCTCGCCATCTTCAACACCTGGCTCCCCGCAAGCGGCTTTGAGCCCGATGACTATCCCTCTATGGAGCACTACCTCAACGATGTACGAGAAGATGGTTTCGTTGAGATGGAAGTCTTTCTAAAACTAAAAGACTTGGCGTAAGACAGGGCGAAATCGCGGGGACTGCCTCGCCGTACGGCCCGGAAATAAGCAACGAAAACACCCTGGCGGAAAGAGCCCACTACACGGCAACACCGCCCAATAAGACAGGCGGGGCTGTCCCCCTCTTGAACACGACGTGAACTTTCCAGAGGGGACAGCCCCGACGTCCGAATTTCCTTCTGTACCTGACACCCTTTGTCTCGTCCACACGGCCCCGTCGCTCTACCGGGTTGGTGGCGTCGGTGCAGTCCCCGCTACGCTACTTCAACTCGCCCCGAATTCGGGCCGGATTGCGCCGCAAATCCAATACCCGCCGGACGATTGTCACATCATCCTCCATCGTGTAATACACCGCGTAAGGAAAGCGTTTCGACAAGAGGCGATAGTGGCCGAAAACGATGGGGTGCACGCCCGCATAGAGCTGGAGCGAATCGATATCTGAAAAAAGGGAATCGAAAAAATAGTCCCCAAGCCCCGCGTCCTGACTTTCGTAAAACACGTGCCCCGCGTGAAGATCATCAATGGCAGAGGAAAGTATCTTCAGCTTCACTCGATACGCTTTCGGAGTGCTTGCTTCGCCTCGCTCCAGTCAACAATGCGTTCCTCACCCGCATCAAACCGCGCCGCCGTTTCTTCAAGCACCTTCTCATGCCATGGTGGAGATTCCAGACCTTCGACAGATTGGGAAAGGTCCGCCCATAGGGCTTCCATGGTTTGTAGCTTTTCCTGCCGCGACATTTGTGCGATTTGCTCTTCGCTTATCATCATGCTGTGCGGACCTCTTTGTTGCCTTCGTATTGGTTAATTAGTCCAAACCGGACCGAAATTCACCTATCGGTGCCCATCGAGCTTCGAACGGAATCTACTTCCCCATTCTACTCGAAAATCTGTATCGAGTCGAGAGTCTGTTCGGAAAGAGGACGGCAAGGGTGCCACCTATACGGACGTGAGACCGGAGACGGGCCGCAGGAGGGGACTGCCTCGCCGTACGGCCCGGAAATAAGCAACGAAAACGCTCTGGCGGAAAGAGCCCACTTCACGGAAGCGCGGCCCTATAAGACAGGCGGGGCTGTCCCCCTCTTGAACGCGACGTGAACTTTCCAGAGGGGGACAGCCCCGACGTCCGCATTTCCTTCTGTACCTGACACCCTTTGTCTCGCCCACACGGTTTCGTTGCGCTACCCGGCTCATGTCGTCGGTGCAGTCCCCGCGCAGTCCCCGTGGAGTCCCCACGTGCAATATCCGTCTCCATTTCGTTACCATGCCATCTCACCGAAACAACAACCACGCAGGAGCATGTCATGGCGAAAACCTATCGTTGGGGTATCATCGGAACGGGCAATATTGCGACCCAGTTTGCAACGTGCCTGAAGGTCTGTGACAACGCCGTCCTCCGCGCGGTGGGTTCCCGGAGCCAGGCCAGTGCAGACGCCTTCGGCGATAAATTCGATATCCCCACCCGCCACGCCACCTATGAGGGGCTCATCGACGACCCGGAGGTGGATGTGGTCTATGTCTCTACGCCCCACAGCCTCCACAAAGAAAACAGCATTGCCTGCCTCCAGGCCGGTAAGCCCGTCCTCTCCGAAAAGCCCTTTACCCTCAACGTCTCCGAATCAAAGGAGGTCATCGCCGTCGCGAAAGACACCGGCCTCTTCCTCATGGAAGGCATGTGGACCCGATTTTTTCCGGCCATTAAACAGGTGGAATCCTGGATAGCCTCCGGTGCGATCGGCGAACCCCGCATGGTCCGCTGTGATTTCGGCTTCTACATGGAGTATGGGGAGCGCAATCGACTGTGGGACCCCGCTCTCGGTGGCGGAAGCCTGCTCGATGTGGGCATCTACCCCATCAACCTGGCTTCCATCGCCTTTAAGGACGCGCCCGAAACCATTCAGGGGGCCGCCCATATCAGCGAACAGGGCATCGACGAGCAGGCGGCTTTCGTGCTGGGCTACAGCGGCGGACGCCTCGCCACCCTCTCAAGCGCGGTACGGGCCCAGTCCGACTGGAACGCCTACATCTATGGCGAAACGGGCATGATTAAGATTCATGAGTGCTTCTGGCGTCCCCATGCCGCCACGCTGATTCCCCGGGAAGGGGAGCCGACCACCTTTGACGAGCCGCTGGAGAGCATCGGATTCGAGCACGAAATTCGGGAAGTCATGCGCTGTCTCGACGCGGGCCTCACCGAGTGCCCCACCATGCCCCATTCCCGTACGTTGGAAGTCATGGGTACTATGGACGCCCTGCGTAATCAGTGGGGGCTGAAATACCCGGGTGAATAGCGCGTTGGTATCAGCACTCACAAGAAATGGCTCGTGGGCAAAAAATGGAAATACAGCTGTTTTGTTCAAACTAATTGATGCTGGATGTGCCGCGCGATTCTAAAAAGGAAAACCTGGTCGTGCCACCCGATCGCACCTGGACTTCCGACCCCAGGGAAAATCGTTGATGGACGACCCCGATGACGTTGTGGTCTCCAGAAGAACTTGAATGCGTTCGGGTGCCTTGAGACAGAGCGACCATGCGCGGTCCGGTCTCACGGCACTGTAGCCTCGCCCCAAGACCACGACATGAAAAGGCCACCGTACCGTCATCCAAGAAACTCCTGTTCGATGAGGCTCAAGGCACCCGAACCCGACCAGCGGTCGCGTGGGATCGGGTGGCACAATGACCTGTTGTGACTCATCTTTTACCCATTATTCGCCCGGGAACCTAAAAAAAAATCGCCCCCGTCAATCAGACGGGGGCGATTCTTATGATAGGTATGGGTCGTCTACGGAATGGTCACCCAGGCACCGGGAGCGCAGGCTGCACCGAGCTTTTTACCCAGGGCCGAACCTTTGATCTCGTCAAAGAGCTCCCCTGCGGCGGGAAGCTGGTAGCGCTCCCCAGGGGCACCACGCTTGAGGCGTTGGGCCGCGTAAATCTGCTCCACAGCCGACACGCTGAGTCCGTCGTCCTTGTTCAGGCGGGCGATCTCGTTATAGAGGGCCTTACGGGCCTGATTCTCACTCGCGAGCAATTGCTGGGCTTCGTTCTTCGCCGCCGCATCGTTGAAGTCGTCACAGTCCTGCAACTCCACATAGCCGCGGTTACTCTCACCGAAACACCCC
>JAUIMA010000136.1 GCA_030432675.1 Candidatus Hydrogenedentota bacterium
GGTGATGGTCAGTGCTTCACCTGCGGCAACGGGCGTCTGGTCGGGGGCGACGGTGTCGTCTTTGGGTCCGGTCATGGCTTTTTTCCCGAAGGGGTTGGCCACGATGAGGCCGTAGTCCCGGGAGTGAAACCAGGCGGGCCGAAAGTTGTCGGGGGAGGCCATGACGTTGACGCCAACCCACGTGTCGTTGTGCTTTCCGAATCCGGCGCACCAATCGGCGTTCTTGCCCCAGGTGCCCGCCTCTTGTTTTCCACCGGCGCTGTTGCGGATGAATCCGCCGCCGTGGCGCACGCTGAAGGGTGTGGCGAGTCGGACGCCGAAGCCCATTTCTTCCTGGTCACCAAAGGCGATGGGTCCGTGGGTGGGGCGGAAGGTGCTTTTCGCCGTGAGGAGGTAGCCGGAGCCATGGGGTGTGAGGGTGTAGGTGCAGGTTTCTTCGCAGAGGGTCTGTGGGGTGTCCGCCGTCCTTTCGTAGGCGTTGAGCACGGTGAAGGTCACACCGTCGCCGGTGGCGGTGGGTGGCGTCACGAAGCGGAGGTGGCGTACGCGGGCCTTGTTCCGCCAGAAGTCGGCGCCGTTGATATCGCCGAAGGCCAACCAGGCACCGGGGTGGAAATCGGGGTGATCGTCGTTGCCCTTGTCGCGCACGGGGTCGGTGGGGTGGGTGCGGGTGACGAGGGTGCCGTCGGGGGTGAAGAAGTTTTCGAAGTAGGGACGGGGCAGGTCGTCGTCGTGCCATACATAGGTGGCGATGGTCTGTTCGCCGAGGTGGATGGTGAGTCGGGTGTCCTCTTGTGTGGTGGTGACAGGCGCGGCGAAGGTGTGAAGGCTCACGACGAGGAAGAGGGCGGAGAGCATGGGGTATGGGCGCATTTCGATTCCTTTAGCGGTGGTGTTCGTGGCTTCGACGATGATGGGAGCAGTATAGCACCGGGGAGGGGTTCAGATTGAAGGGGCGGAGGACTTTCGCCGAGGTGGGTGTGCTGGGAGGATCGCGTGCCCTTTGTCTCGGACAGGAGTGTCCGAGCTCCTGTTTACGCGCTGCTCAGGGTGCCGAGAGCGCTTCCGCCACCTGGTCTCGGAGCAGTTCGCCGTGAAGATTCTGGTGGCGAATGGTTCCGTCTTTTGCGATGAGGACGGTGAAGGGTATGGCGTTTACGCGGTAGGCTTCACGAATGGCATTCTTACTCCAGGAACCCTGATAGACAATCGGATGATTGATGGCGTGTTCATCGGCGAAGGCGCGTGCTTCGGCTTCCGATTCGTCGAGGCTGATAGCGACCACGGTGACGGGCTGATTGGAGTAGGCATCCGCGAGGGCGTTGAAGTCGCCGATGGTCTCTACGCAGGGGCTGCACCACGCGGCATAGAAGTGGAGCACCACGACCTGGCCCTCATGTTCGGCAAGTTGAAAGGGCCCCCCCGCGAGGGTGGTGGCGTTGATCGGTGGGGCCATATCGCCCTTACGGAGGGGAGCAAAGTCGCTGAGATCGACCTGGATATCGTGGCGGATGGGTGTGCGGCTCACCTGGTCTTTGGGGATGGTCACCGAATCGACGGCTTCCAGCGTATGGCTGCCGGTGTTCATGGCGAGGCGACGAAAGGCCCGCAGGGTATAGCTGCCGGGGGGGACATCATCGATTTGGTACGCGCCATCTTTCTCGGTCACGGTGGACCAAACCTGTGGCGTAGGAGCCGCGTTCTTGGGAGACAGCGCGAGGGGTGTGCGCACGTCTTTATTGGGAATGAGGCGCACCCAGACGCCGTGGAGTCCATCGCCGATCTCGTCGGTGATCGCACCGTGCACATAGGGCAGATTATGTCCGCCCAGTTGGACCCGTTTGGAACGTCCCGGTGTCAATTCGGCATGGACCTGGCGAGTGGTGACTTTCTTGAAACAACAGCCTACCTGGGGCACCTGATGGGTCGTTTCAAGGCGGTAGTCACCGGGAATGAGGTTGCGGAAGACATAGGGAGGCTTCATACGGGATGAGGCCTGATAGGTGAAACGTAGCGCGGGTGAAGTCTGGGCAATGAGGTCAATGTTTTCTCCCAACTTCAGCTCCCCCGCAGGCAAGACGGCCTCGACGGTGGCGGGGTCTGCAATCACAATGGTGTTGTCCCCGTCCGTCCGGTACTCTTGAAAGCCGCTGCGGTCTTCCAGGTCGCGGGCGAGCAAGGTCACTCCGGCGCTTGAGGGTACCTCCAACTCAAAACGTCCCTCCTTGTCGGTGAGGGCCCGGGGATAGCGTTCGCCCAGGTGGAGGGTGTTGTTCGTGATGACGATGGGCTGTGCGGGGGAGCCCGCGTAGACAATGGCCCCGGGCACGGGGGTATGCACCGCGTTTACGACCCGGCCGGTGATGGGTTCGGCCATTGCCGTGGCAGCCGTGAGCATCAGGGTGGCTCCCATTACTACGGTGCATTTGAATGAGCACGTGGTCCTTCGGAACATGGGGGCACTCCTTTTTTCACAGGCTTTCATCATTGGTAGCTCGACGAATCCTCAGTCGCAAAGCGGCGGCATATCGTAGCCCAGGGCGCTGCGCAGCAAGTCCTGGGTTTTGGACTTGTGCCGTCGTGTGGCAACCCAAACCCAGGACTCGCTCCGCTCGCCGCTGGGCTACGATATGTCGCCCACTTCGTGGACTAATAAGCCCCTTCTCAGGGGCTCTCCTCATACCCCCGGCTCTGCCGGTGGTCGCTGATTGTTCACCATTCTAATTCACACCCCTAATGGGACATGAAGTAGGTCAGGAAGTTGATACCGGTCTGTATGCTCTCGTGGTTGTTGGCTCGTTTGCCCCAGGAGTCCCGGGGATCAAGCCAGCCACAGTGGATGTCGGCATCACAGATGATGACGGCGATGCGATCGCCAATGAATACGCCCGTGTTGCCGGGGCTGCCGCTACCCGCGCTGCTGCTCTGACTGCTGTTTCGGCGCCAGCGTCGGAAATTGGGTTCGCTGATGTCGTAGACATTGCGGTAGACCTCGTGATCCTCCGGGATGCGCCGAATCTGATCGGGCTCGAAGAGTTTTTGCATGAGACGCACGCCGCTCTGGTAGAACTGGTCGGAGCGGCGGGGGGAGGCACACTCATCCATCAAGAGAAAGCCGCCCTCTTCGAGGTAGGATTTCAGATTCTGAAGCCGCTCGGGGATGCGAATGTCGTAAGCGCCCGTGCCCATCATAAACATGGCGGGGAATTTGCGCATGGTTTCCAGGTTGGTCAGGTCGACCACACCGTTAAAATGTTCCGGAAGGCCATTGTCCGGGTACTCATCGCGGACATTGTCTTGTAGTTTTACCTTGCAGCGCATGATGCTGGAGAACTGCTCCAGGAGATTCTTGTCGCCGCCGGGTCCGAAATCCCAGTCGGGATTGTTGTTGCAGATACGGGGGAGGAGCAGGTCATAGGCATCTTTGTCATCGGGTACCCAGCCGCCATCGATAAGGCCCTGGGCCTGGGTGATGGAGGGCGTAACGAAGGAAGTAGCGGCCAGGGTGGCTGCAGCGCCCCCGGTGCGTTGGATAAACTGGCGTCGATTCATGGCTTCACGGGGAGTCTTCATGGGCTTCGCCTCCGTTGTTGTTCCGACCTTCGGTCGGGGCTTCTTCTTGCCGCGCTGGGGTGGACGTGTTTCCAGGGAAATAGGCCGCTGCCAGGCGTCCGTCTTTACCGGTGCTGGCAAAACGCCAGGGGGCCTGACTGGGCTCGGCGTCGTTGTCGTCTTCCAGCAGGGGCGTCTCGTTCTTCATCAGTCGTTGGTCACGATAGATGGCGTCGATATTCTGGGCCGCAATCTGAAAGGCTTCGAGTAGGGACACGTGGCCGTCGTTGTCCAGGTCGGAGGCCCTGTCGCCCAGGGCCACACTAAAAAACTGGGAGAAACGGGTGCTGTGGGGCTGGTCGCTGCGGGCGCCGGCGATGAATATACGATTGGGTCCCGTCAACGACGCCGTGGCGAGTCCGGCACCGGGACAATCTAGGACGATGAGCATGCGGGCGGCCTGTATGGGGGCCAGGGCCACGGCCAGATCCTCGTGGGTAAGATCGGGGCCCGGCAGGTTGAAGCGGAGTTTTTCATTGACGATGTTGGCCTGCCCCACGAAGTAGAAAATGACGTCGTCACCGGGCTCCACATGGGAGGCGATGGTTTTGAGTGATTGGAAGAGGGCATCACGGGTGCTGGTGCCGCCGAGGTGATGGACGAGGGAGTCTGGCTCTGTCAGGACCGTCAGGTTGGAAGCAGGTACTTTCGCGACGTCGGTGAAGTACTGATGTAGCCGGGAAATGGATTGGGACTTTTCCCGCAACTGGTCAGGATCGCCGTTGATGCCGCCCACCAAGAGCACGTGCGGTTGGCTGGCTTCGGCGGTGGTCGTTCCCAGTCCGAACAGGAGGAGAAGGAGGAGCAGGGCGATGGCGGTGCGAAATCGAAGCATCATAGGAGTCCCAACATGCGGCGAGCGAACCAATTGGCGCTGAGCGTTACGCAAACGAGGCTGAAGAGCAGCCAGCTTCGCCAGATACTGCGGGGCTTTCCGGCCACGGGCACGGTAGTATGTGCGGGCAGGTCGTCCACCCAGGCGTTGGGCAGGCTGTCAAGTTCGTAGTAGGTTCCGCCCACATGGTCCGCGAGTTGCGTGAGAAAAAGATGGTCGGCGTCCGTCTGGTCCATTTCATCGCGGATGGGGGGCAGGGGGAGTGCCACCGTCCGCTCACCCAGATGCCGCCCGTTCCTTGCTGCTTCCACGGTACCCAACACGGTTTCAGGAGTCCCGACAGGGGCGATGACCTCGTAGTTTCCCTCTCCCTGGGGTGCCATTCGGAGGGTCTCTTCGCCCAGCGTGAGTAGGACATTGGCGTCGTGGGCGGGGCGGTAGTCTACGTCGAGTACCATAGCGCGGAACCGTACGTCACCGGGGGTGTCGGGCATGCGCTCCGCGAAGAGTTCGAGCTGAGATTCGGAGCCGGGCGCGGCGCCTAGATAGGTGACCATGCCCGAGAGCAGGGACTGGAGGGGTCCGCCGCGCTCGTTTTCGCGGTAGAGCTGAAAAAGGCCCCGGAGATTGAGGAGGGCGGTATAGCCCCGTCCAACGCGCTGTATACAGACAACGGGATCCTCTTCTGCAACGGCGATGGTGGTGGCGGCGGGCTTGGCCTGGGCGAGGTATGCCGGCACGAGATCGGCGTTTGTGTCTTGAAAGAGGTCTTTCGGAAAGAGTTGCATGCGCTGCCCCACGGTGGTCATTGCCGGTGTACGATGGGTCGCGGTAAGGGTAGGGCCAGTGTATTGGGTGACCTCGGCGGGGTAGAGGGCGCGCAGGGTGGCGTCGTGTGATGCGCCGATGTCATAGCCGGGTGCGCCGGGCAGGAGCAGGAGACCGCCGCCCCGTTGGGACACAAATTCGTAAAGGGCCTCGATCTGATTCTGACGGAAGGAGCTCGGGTCACAGGGACCGAGGACAATGAGGTCATATTCACGAAGTGCATCTGCCGATTCGGGGAATTGGGGCCGACTCTCATCGGCCAGGGCGGCCGCTCGATAGGGGCTCACGTCGACACGGCGGGCGTCGATGCGAATTTCTAATTCCACTTTCTGGGTGCGCGCGAGGGCGGAGCGTACGCGTCCGATATCGGGCCCAAGCCATTGGGTGTAAAACAGGGTGCGGAGTCGTGGCTCTTCCACCACGGTAACGGTGGCGGTGCGGTAGTTGTTGTGCAGGTTGGCATCATCGGCCAGGCCGCTGAGTTGGGCTTCGAGCTGGTCCGTTCCCACCGAATTGGCAAAGAGCGGAATGGACAGGGGCGTGGCTGATTTTCGTTCGGTCGCTGTCAGGGTATGCTCCTGCACGTGGCGACCATTTTGAAGCAATGTCAGCGTGATTGGGCCCTCGGCCTCAGCGAGATCGCCTGCCAGCGTGACCTGCGCCGTATAGGGGCTATCGACGATGGTGCGTCGGGGCACCTCGATACGATGAATGCGCACATCGTGTTGTTCATTGGAGGTGCCGACACCGATGATGGCAATGGGTATATCCCGACCGGCGAGGGGCGCGTAGGCGCTGAGGGACTTCTGATCGGCCTGCCCGTCGGTGAAGAGCACGGCACCTGCCACCGAGGAGGTGTGGGTGGTGGAGGAACCCGATTCTGTCGCACGGGCCACGGTGGCTACGGCGGAGACGAGGTTACTCTCATTGCCCCACCGGGAGAGGGCGTCGAGGGAGCGGCAGGGGTAGGGGGCCCGGTCGAACCCCAAGACCCGGAGAGCGGGCCCCGAGTGCTGATCGTTGGGAAAGAGGGCGGTCACCCGTTCCGTGACCCGATCCAGTCGGCTCGCGCCCCTATCCTCATCCCGCACCGACATGCTCTCGCTGGTGTCGATGTAGACCAGGACTTCATTGCGAATCGTGGTATCCCCTTCCCGTGGCGCGGAAGGGTCCCAGATCAGGAGGAGCAGGAGAAGGGCAACGGCGAGATTCAGTGCGTAGAGGGCGATAGCGGTGGTCCAGCGCTTCTTCAGTTCGACACCCCGATGGGTCCAAATGAGGAGCAATGCGATGGTGACGACGGCCAGGAAGGCGAGCATCGTACCTGGATAATTAGCGAGGATCATCGTATGGTCTCCCCGTTGAAGCGGGCGGCGGACTCGTAAAAGGAGCGTTCGGGTGCGCGGTATTCCGCATCGGCGGCTTCATTCTCCCGGAGAGCACCTTGCTCTTTGTCGGCTTGGATGGCCAGGGTCCAGAACTTTTCCGCGAGATAACGGGCAGCCCGGCGGGGTTCCGTGTCAATGAAAGCGGGAAGGTTCGATTTGTCGGCAGGCGGCACAATAGAGTCGACCAAGGCGATATAACGGGGCGGCACACCGGCTCCCCTGAAATGTTGCACGTAGTTGCTGCCGCCCGTATGGCCGGTTTCGGTCAGCTCCATCAACTCGGATTGGAGTCGCTCCTCTTCGATGGGATCCAGGTTTTCTTCGAGGGCCCGCGCTATCTCGGCTGCCTTTTCGGCCTGGGCCGCCAACATGTCTGCCGTCCGGGCACGGCTCTCTCGGTTTATAACACCCTCTATTAGCGCTCCTCCCTCCTCCAGCGCACGGTCAATATTCTTCAGGGCTTCCCGTGTTTGGCGTCCGGCTTTTTCCCCAGCGTCCGTATCAAAATAGCGTGCGGCGGCCTGTTCCTGCAGGCCTTCCATCGCCTCTCGGGCCCGGGCCAGTGCGTCGGCGGCATCCTTCAGGGTACCGCGCTTGGCCTCATCCTCTTTTCTCTCTCCGGGGTGCTGGCTGTTGGGGGAGTTTCCCAGTGTCGGTGTAGCGGGGCTTCCGTCGGGGGAGTTCGCGGACTCCCCTTGCGCTGCCATGCTACGCAATTCGGCCTCAAGCTTTTCGACTTCACCTTCCAGGTTGTCTTGGGCCGCCTGGAACATGGCCAGCATCTCTTCAGGGGTGGCCTGTGCACTGCTCTTGCCACTTTTTGGTTTGCCGCTTTGAGGGAGAAGGGAGCCTTCCCTGGTCATGCGGGATTCAGAGCCGCCTCCGCCAGAGGAGTCTGGCGAAGTGGCCGAATCGTCCTGGGGCAACTTGCTCTCTTCAACCTTTGTTTCCTGGTCCGTTATTTTCTGTGTGTGCCCCTCTTGTTGGGATTGATTCAAGAGAAAGCGCTCGAAGCGTCTGGCAAGCTCTTTTTGCTTTTCGCGGAGCGTGTCCAGTTCCTCGGCCAGTTTCTTCAGTTCCCATTGGACCTGTTCATCTTCGAAGCGGGTCAGGTGCACCTGTTCTTCCAGTTTGATGCTGTCCAACTGGTCGCGCTGGCTACCTGAGCCGGGCGGGGGTTCCCCTTTCTCCAGTTCGTCCACCAGCTTGCGCGCGATGCGGTAGGCTTGCTTCGTCGGCTCCAGGGCCTCGTCGGCACGATGCTGCGTCATGGCCGATCCGGTGGCAAAGAGTTCCGTGGCCAGTTGGCCCATATCGCGGGTCTGCTCCGGGGTGACACGGTCCTGTGTCGCCTTCTTAATCTTTGTGACCTTGTCGGCGATGAAGGACGCGTCGGTAGCGATTCCGTCGGCCTTGCGGAGTTCCTCATCATCGAAGGGTGCCGCATCTTGTAAGGACCATGTTTTCTTCATGATGGCCCGGGTGTATTCGAGGACCTGAAGGAGGGTGGGGAGTCGTTCCCCATCCAATCCACGAGAGGGGTTGACGTTGCTACCCATGGATTCCGACGCCTGATAGACGATTTGGTTATAGGCCCGAATCTCGACAAAGTTGACCTCACTTTGGGTGCGGTTGGCCGTTTTCTTAAGGGCGGAGGCGGTTTCTGTGGCGGTGGCGTAGACCAGGATGGTGTCGCCCACGCTGAGGTCGTGATCTTCCAGTTCGAGCAGATGTTGGATGGTGGCCGACTTGCCATCCTGCTCGAGTGTGGCGGGTATGCGGGTTGCCGGGCGGCCATCGATTTCGAGGATCAATGCTGCATCGCGAAGACCAAAGTCGTCTTCGATGGTGAACTCCAGGGGAATACTGGCTACGTTGGTGGCCAGGTAGTCGGAACCGGGGGAGACGTACGTAAAATGGGGCTTCTCGTCCTTTAAGAGCGAGACGGCGAGGGGGGGGAGGGCGTCGTTGACCAGTCCTTCGTCACTGGTGAGCGAAAAGGTGAGGGACATGGGGGTGTCCGCGGTGAAGGAATAGCGAAGTGTGGGGCCGTCATTTCCCTGCACTTCGATGGCGGCGTTTTCGCCGGTCTGGACGGTTCCTTTAGAGAGGTCTACGGTGCCAGTGAGGGTCAGCACGACTTCCGAACCCTCTATCACCTCGAGTTTTCCCTCTTCGATAAGCTCGTCGTAGGGGGGGAGCTCCAGGGATGGTGGCGGCGTTACGTGGGCGCTGATTGACGCCAAATCGGGGCGTGGGCGAATGCGGATGGTGCCTATGGCCGATTGGACGTCGCCCGTTTCAAACTGGAAGGTGTATTCGCCCAAGGGCAATTGGGTCAGCAGGGCAAATCGATGCGATCCGGATTCGTCCTCCATGGGGTGGAGACGGATGCGCTTCTTTGCGGGGCTTTCCTCGGTGCTTGATTGGGGTGTCAGCGTGAGGTGGCCGACCTCGGGCACGTCGCCACCAATTTCGGCGGCGATTTCGAAGTTGCTGCGCTCTGCGGCTACGACTTCCGCCTCGCTCAAGGTGAGGGTCGTGGCGGGCAAGGGCGCGATGGATGCGGTGGGCTGGACCAATCGGGCCATATAGTGGAGAAAGTAGCTGCCGTTATTCCACGCCATCCATCCGGTGGCCAGCGCGCCCAAGACGATAATGGCGATAGAAAGAAGACGGGGCCACCGGGGGACCAATTGTGCCCAATCTATCTGGGCGGTATGTTGATCGACCTGGCGAATCATGAAGTGCGCGAGGGATTCGGAATAGGCGTAGTCTTCCCGATTGGCATAGTATTCGACGGCAGCCAGGAGTTGCTGGCGGCAGGAGCTTCGGTGTTCGATGTAACGGGCCGCATGCTCCAGGTTAATGTGGCTGCGCACATCCATGGCGAATCGATAAAGGGCAACGGCGATGCCGGTGGCCAGGAGGCCGAGGGTGAGCAGACGCAGGACCGGGCCAAAGTGGAAATGATGGTCGAGCCAGGCGTAGAAGACGACGAATAGCAGAATCGCTCCGAGGAAGGAGGCAATCCATCGGAGGAGGTTGGTCATGGCCAGTCGCCTGCGAACGGCATCGACGCGGCTGACGATACGTTGGAGGGCGGGGTCGAGGGCGATATCAGACATGGCTAACGTACCATCCGGTTGGCGACGAAGGTTTCCAGCAGGAGGAGGCCCAGGGCTGCCGTGAGGGCCCACGCGCTGAAATGGGTCCGTTCGGTCGTGGAATCGTCGTCCGCTTCTGCCTCGGAAGCCTGTTTGCGAAATAGCCGGGCCATGGCGTTTTGAATTTGCTCTTCCGTAGCGGGAGTCAGATCTGTCTCGCCTTCGGGCACGTTTAACCCGAGGTATATCGGGCTGTCGAAGGTAGTAGAAAGAGCGAGCCCGAGTTCGCCGAGGGCCGGGGCCCGGAGGTCCCCTCCTTCGATGCGTCCATCACGACGGCCGCCCTGTGGGGTGGTGATGGAGACCGGGGAGTTCTCTGCCGCAGATAGAAAGGAAAGGTTGTAGCGCACCGGCTCGTCTGCATCAAAGTCTGCGAGCAACAAGGTGCCCTCCGCACCCATAAGGAAGCTGTAGAGCGGTAGGATCGCAGGTGACTTGGAGAGCCCCGAGAGGCTGTCGTCGGCACTGATGTTCAACAGAATACTTTCGCCTGCGCCGAGATCCGTGCGATAGAGCAGGGCATCTCCGCTCTCCAGAAACCAGTGTGCTTCGCTGTCCGGCCCCATTTCGCAGGTGTACCAGGCATCAAAGACATAGCCGCCCAGGTCATAGTTCTGCAAGGCCCGGAGCGCGCCCGACGCGCCTGACGTGGGGGTGGAGGCCGTATTCACCGTCAAAGAGATGGCTTTCTCGCTCAGGGAAAGGGGCATGGCGGGCAGCAGACCGCGTTTGAAGAGTGCCTTCAGGGTCGGCTCATCCTGTTCGCGTCCGAGGAACGTGATCAGCTGTCCACCTTCGCGCACAAAGGTCTCCAACGCGTCAGACACCGTTTCGAGGGCGGGTCCTGCGGACGTCACGAGGACCGTGTCGGCCACCTGCAGGGAAGATGCATTCAGATTGCCGTAGGGCATGACCTGGATTGTAAATCGAAGGTGGGGCAGCTCCTTCCCCAAGGCTTCCAGGGCGGTTTGGGCGAGGAAGGCCTCGCGCCGGTTGGTGCACACGATGAGAACATATCGCTCGTTGCTCTCCGGAAAACCGACGCCCAGAAAGTAGTGGTTGTCCGCCGCGAGGCCATCTTCATTTCGCACCGAAACCGTGACCGGGATACTCTTGCCTTGGGTCGGGTCGATGGGCAGGCGCAGGGTAACGGAGCCCTTACGCCCGGGGTGCATGGAGAGGGAAGCCGATACAGGAGCGGCAGTGTCCGTGCGGGCCTCGACGTCGAGTTGGATCGATTCCTCACCCTGATAATCAACAACCACCGCCAGTTGGAGGTAATCGGCACTTGTTGCCGTGGTCCGGACGGAGATGATCCGCGCATTGGTTGGTGGGGCTAATTCCGGTGGGAACAGTGCCTCGTAGTCTGCTACCGTTATCGGAGCGCCGTGGTCGGAGATCTGATCTAGCAATTGGGGTGTGAAGTCACTTGCGAAGTATACCTGCGCGCCGCCGTGGGGTGCGGGCGGGACGGTGCTCAGAAAGTCGCCCAGGTGGGCGGTCGCCGGCACCGGCTCCAACTGGCGAAGAAACGCGGTAGCTCCCGGGATGTCGGATTCCTGGAGGCGTTGACCGGAGGCCAGCCCTACCAGGGTGACGCGTGCGTCGGCGGGCAGGGCCGTAATTCGCTGCAGCAGGTCGGCGCGTTGCTCCTCGAAGCGGTTTTCATAGGCGAGGGACAGGGAGTCATCAATGCCGACGAGTACCGTAGTCTGGTCTTCCGTGGCGGCCACTTTTTCCTCAAAGACCGGCCCGGCGAAACCCAGGACGATGCAGAGAATGATGGCGCATCGGAGTAGGAGGATGAGAATGTTGCGGAAGCGTCTTCGGCGCTGGCTCTCCATTTCGCCCGCTTCCAGAAACTGCATCATGGTAAAGGGGATGCGCTTGAAGCGGGGACGGGCCAGCAGGTGGGCGAGGATAGGCCCTGCGATGCCCACAGCGCCCGCCAGAAAGAGTATGTTAAGAAAGCTCATTTCCGCATCCGCTTTCGTTTGCCCAGATAGGCGAAGAAGGCCCGGTCCAACGGTTTGGACGTATCCAGCCGACAGTAGTCAATCTGAGAGCGGCCCGTTTCCTTTTCGATGGATTCCAGATAGGCCGCGACTTTTTCCTGATAGGCTTCCTTGATAGCTTTGGGATAGACCTGAACCCTTCGGTCAGACTCCATGTCTTCAAATTGAACGAGGCCGTCGTAAGACAGCGCCAGTTCCATGTGATCGAGGGTGTGGAAAAGCAGGATGTCGTGTTGGAGGAATTTCAGGTGGGCCAGGGCCCGCTGAATCTCTTCTTTGTCGTCGAGCAGGTCACTGATGAGGATGACGATGCCCCGGCGGGAGGTGGTTTCTGCGAAGGTATGGAGCACATTTCCCAGGTCAGTCTGGCCCGAACCGTTGGTCTGCTGCAGGGCCTGCAATAGGGCATGGAGATGGGTGCGTCGGGAGCGCGGGGGGATGTTGGTACGGATTTTGTCATTGAAAATGGTGAGCCCCACGCTATCGCCCTGGCCCAACATAAGGAATGCCAGGGCGGCACTGAGGAAGCAGCCATAGGATAATTTGCTGTAGTCCGAATCCCCGGAGAAGGTC
>JAUIMA010000698.1 GCA_030432675.1 Candidatus Hydrogenedentota bacterium
TTTGCGTTGGAGAAAAATGCCAAGCTCTATGGCGGTACGCTTCCCGTGCCCAATATCGTGGACTGGGACGGTGATGGCAAGCTCGATATGGTGGCCGGAAATTCTGAAGGGCTGGTCTACTTCTTCAAGAATACAGGCAGCAATGAAGCGCCTTCCCTGCAGCCAGGTGTTGCGTTGTATGCCGGCGGACAGAAAATACATGTCCAACCGGGCTATCGCCTCGATATACAAGGGCCAGGTGAAGCCCGTTGGGGATACACTTGTCCCACCGTCGTTGACTGGAACGATGATGGACTGCCCGACATCGTCATGAGTGACAGCACCGCCCGCCATCATGTGTACCTCAATGTGGGTACGAAGACGGCACCCGAACTTGCGGCCGCACACCCACTCTATTACGAAGGTCTCGATATGTATGGCACGTGGCGAGTCCAGCCGGCCGCTGCGAAACTGGATGGGCGCATGGCCTATGTCGCCCTCGATGAAGACGATCAATTTCACCTCTACTGGCAGGTGGATGCCTATAATCTGCTGGATGGCGGTAAACTGCTGCTGGATACGGGCGAACCGATCTACGCTAATTTCTTGAGTGCAGGAGGCACGGGCCGCCTGAAACTCTCGCTCGTCGACTGGGATCAGGATGGAAAGACCGATCTCCTCGTGGGGACGCCCCGGCATGGTTCCGTGCCCCATCCCGAAACCGGATTGCCCCAGTCGTTGGGCTTGCCGGGTTCGGCGGTTTTGGTCCTGCTTAATACGGGAACGAACGCCGCACCCGTATTTGCCTTTCCGAAACTCATGGCCTTCCAGGGCGCGCCCATTTTCCTTGGGCAGCACGCGTGCGGTCCGACCCCGGCACCGTTTTCAGGTGGGGGAGCGGTCGATCTGATGGTGGCAGAAGAGGAAGGGCGCTTCCGCTACTACCGTAGAAACGACCTGAGTCTATTTGATGCCAAAGACTACGTAAAGCCGGGAGAATAGGGTGCCGACGGCCATGACGCCCTAAGTAGTTCGATTTCAGGGCGTTTGTTGGGGAGTTTTCGCTATTGGAAAGCCTCCACAGGATCATGCCATAATGCGGCGTGCCTATGATTAATCTGCCAATAGCAATAAAGTGCGGAATACCAGACAAGCTACTTCCCGTGGTGAGACGTTGTGGATTCCACTATGTCCCCTGATGTCGAGGAAAAGGTCGATGCCCCCCTGACCCTTCCCGCTATTCGCCTATTCGTATTGGAACGCATGCTCTGGGTGTGGGGTCTGGTTGGTGCACCGGCGGTGGCCGTGATTCTGGTGGATGACCTGGTAGCCGGTCACTACTACGCCGCCGCCTTCTATACGCTGGCGTATCTGCTGGTTATCGTTTCTCTCCTGCCCCGGTTTCTGCCCTATCTGGGGCGTTCGGCCCTCGCGCTCTCGGCTCTCTATCTGGTGGGCTCGCACGAAGTCTACCATCACGGCTTGGACAGCGCCGGAACGCTTTTTTATTTTGGTACCGTGTTTTTCTCGTGCGCCCTGCTGGGTGCCCGTGTTGCCCTGACGGTTACCGCAGTCGCCCTCATGAGTCTCTGTGGCCTCTCGTACCGATACTTGGCCGTGAGTGGCAAAATGGTGGATTATGAGGGGATTAGGGCGTTTCTGCAGGACTATTGCCTGCCCGATGTCATGAGCCTCGCGATTTTGTCCGTGATGGCCATATCCTTTTTATCCTACCTGTTACAGAATCTGGACCACAGTGTGCGCCAGTCGCAGGTCTACCTGAAGGAAATCGCCCGGGAGCGCAATCAGTTGATTGAGTTGATCGAGGCCCGGGATCAGGCCGAAAAGCAATTGCAGCAAGCCCAAAAGATGGAGGCAGTCGGACAGTTGGCGGGGGGCATTGCCCATGACTTTAACAACTTGCTCCAGGTGGTGACCGCCCACACGGAAATCATGCTTTCCAATTGCGAAGAAGGTGCCTCAGAGCGTGAACAATTGTTGGAGGTGCGGAAAGCATCGGAGCGGGCGGCTGCACTTACCCGGCAGATGTTAGCCTACAGCCGCCAGCAGGTGATGACGCCCAAGTATCTGGACATGAATGCCCTTCTACAAGAGTTGGTGGGCATGCTGCACCGGGTAATTCCCAAACACATTGAAACCCGTTTCACCCCAGGGGACAAGCTGGGAACCGTCCACGCTGACCCGGTGCAGTTGGAACAGGTTTTTTTGAATCTCTGCCTGAACGCCCGGGACGCTATGCCCGACGGTGGCCAATTGACCATCTCTACCGAACAGGTTGAATTGAACGAGGAATGGGGTGGT
>JAUIMA010000137.1 GCA_030432675.1 Candidatus Hydrogenedentota bacterium
CTGAACAGCGTTCTCTAATCGTACATCCCATACCGAGGCACCATAGACGCTGGCACCGGAAAGTATCGCGCGATCAAGATTCGTTCTTACCAGCCTTGCCTGGCGGAGGTTTGCACCCGTGAGATTCGCGCCTGCCAGATTGGCTTCGTACAACCCGACTCCTCGAAAATCGATGTTGGAGAGATCGACGTCCTGTAGGTCCACATGGGTAAGGTCCGGCTGAAGTCGATTGTTTTCCTCCCGCCAGGAATTCCATGCTGTCACACCCTCTTTGATCTTTGCCATGTGGCTCGGGTCACCCAACTCCAATTCCTCCAACGTTGTCGAGATTCTGGTCAAAACCGAAGTAGTCTATTGTGTTGCCTACGTCTCCACGGGAATTTATGGGATAAGCGCCTTTACTTCATCCCAAGTCTTAGGCTTGAATTCAGCAGACCGGCGCTGTGCTTCCGCGATTTCCTCCCTGTCCATTTCCAACTCAAGTTCAAGCAAGAAGTTCCTTCCAATGGGGCTCTCCACAGAAGCCAGGTTTTCCCACTTATAGGCTTCAATCAGGTCGGGTTCAACAATGAACCCGTACTTGTAAGCAATTCCAAGTGTGCCCTGCGCTTTCCAGTATCCTTGCTCAGCAGCCCGCCTGTACCATCTTAATGCTTCCGCAAAGTTCTTAGGCATACCCCCTCCGTACTCATGCATCGTGCCTAGTCTTAGCTGCGCTTCCACGTTGCCCTGCTCCGCCGCCATCTCGAACCATTTGCGGGCTTCAGCGGTATTAGGCTCAATACCCGTTCCGATTGGATTTCCCGCCATGTCCGTCGTCGCGCTGTCGTACATGATGCCCATGTTGCACTGCGCCTCGATGTATCCCTGCTCCGCCGCGTTCCTGAACCACTTGATAGCCTCCAAACCATTCATTTCGATGCCATCGCCCGACCGATACATCAGGCCCAATTTATTCTGAGCTTCTGCGTCCCCTTCTTCGGCTGATTTCATCAGTGTTTCAAGCTCAGTGTTTGGCTTCTCTACGGCGTGGGGGGGCAGAACCGATTCCGGTTTAACTGTGTCTTCCTCATGTCTCTTTTCGATAGGAGCAGGCCCGAGAGGATCGCACCCCATGACCAAGACGACTGGCGCAAGCACAGTCACAATCCACACGGTAAAACTCAATTTCTGCCTCATCCCTGACTCCCTCTGCCGCTCGATGCGGGTGGTAGGCACACGGCTGTGGCCTGTGCCTCTCAGATACTCCCCTTGGACTGAAACGCAGCCGCCCTGAATCTGGCTGGGTAACTGACGTAGTGTAGCAAACCCCAACTTGAAAATCATGGCTTGCAAAGGCGACACTTCACGGAAACTGATCATCATTCCAACGTCACGTTGGGTGGGTTGTATGTTGGCGGGAACCTGGGGCAGTGCTCATGGAGCATCAGGCCGCACGGGGCGGGGATATCTTATTTCTCACCGGCCAATATCACGCATGGAAAATGGGAGAGGGATATGGCAGAGAACAAAGGGACAGACTACGGAATACATTGCAAAATATTGCCATCTGGTATGGGCCGAAACCATGAGCCGTGTAGCCCGCGTGGTGGTGCCGGGTTTTCCGCATCACATTACGCAGCGGGGCAATCGCCGCGCCGATATCTTCGAAAGCGATGGAGATGGGAAGGTGTACCTGCGTTTTCTGAAGCGGTATTCCGAGAAGCGGGGGCTGGATACTTGGGCTTACCGACTGATGACCAATTATATCTATTGGCGCGAGGCGACGGTCCTCCGCCGCGACCTATGCCTTGCCGCTCCTCCGGGAATCCGCCTCGGGCGGAAATTTAGTAGCGTGGATTTGAAGAGGGTGAATCGCTTTGCCCCATGAACGGTCCGGCCGTAGCGGAACGGTATGCTATAGAGGCGCTAGACCGGCCAGTAAAACGAGAGGCGTTTGGGTGACCGTTGGGTATGCGGGCCTACCGAATGGTCGTATCGCGCGACAAAAAAGTGTCACTCGTGACCATATTTTGCGCGGATTAGCGTTCCAGACCGTTCCGTGGGGTGTCGTCGGGATGGTCGCTTGTCGTTGACATTCTGGGTGCGTGTGGGGCATATGGCGATGTGGGGTGCGTGAATTGCCCCACTTTGTCTTGAGGGGTGCAAAATGGGCACTTAGGGCCTAGTCTAACTGGGGCAAATTCAACGGAAAACGTACGAGTGTGGTCGTGTTTTGGGGCGGACCAGAAGAAAAGGGCATAAGACCAACATTGGCACGATACATGCGTCTACTCGTTAGCTGGTCCTACGCTCCGTATGGAAATCGGAGTCGTCTGACAGGCTTCATGGGCGCAGCAATCGACGCGCCAGGTTATCACGAGAACGAAAAGGAATAGTGTGTGATGAAAACAGGGTTGGGAAACGCGATGAAGGGACTGGTACTTACGGCGCTTGCCGTGTGTGGTACGGCCAGTGCCTCGCATATTACGTTGGATGATTTTCTGACGGATACGAGCAATGCAATCTTTATGGGATTCTGCGTGAATGATACGGGTGGTCTGCCCAATTCGACGCAGGCGGATTTGGACACGCTGGATATCGTCCTGGCGATTTCGTTGAGCGCCGATCAAAGCACGGTGTATTTCGAATTCGTCAACCGTTCCAGTTCGTCTTCCTCGGTTGCCGAGATCTACTTTGATGAAGGTGGCGCGAAAGTACGGGGTTCCTATGTGGACGCCGCCACCCGCGTTATTGAGAACGGCACGGTCTTTGGCACGCTGGAAGCCAACCCGGGCGATGTGGACTTTGCCATCGGCAGCGTCAACCCTGGGAACTTGCCCTCCGGCAATGATTTGGACCCGGTTTTCACGGCGAACCCTGCGCTCAGCGCCGGGCTTACCGGAAACAACAGCACGGGCCTGAATGCGGGTGAGAATCTTATTCTGGCCTATGATCTGCTCATCAGCCCGACTGATTTTCTTGCGGCCGTGACCCCGCCGTTGGACAATGAATTTGGGGCGGATTTCCGCGTGGGTCTGCACATTCGCAGCATCGGCGCAGGTGGTCAGTCGGACGCCTTCATCGGCAAGCCCATGTCTACGCCTCCGGATCCGACGCCCTCGACGCCGGTCCCTGAGCCTGCCACGATGGTCCTGTTAGGCATGGGCACCGCGTTTCTCGCCGTGCGCCGCCGGAGCTTTAGCGCCTAAGGGCAGCCTCCCACTAGCAACACGACTGCGACAGACGGGCCAACGATCTTGTATCGTTGGCCCGTTTTTTATGGCGGGCGTTGCGTAGGGGGCGGGGGGCATCGTATGCTATCGGCTACGGGAAAGCTGCGCGACGTCGTGGGGTGGCACCGGTGTCCCGGTATCCGAGAGGGAAATTGGCATGTCGACAGGGCTCCTGCTCCTGATTCTGGAAGCCATCGTAGTTTATTTTATCGTCTTCGCGGTCCATGCGGTGCGCAGGCGCTACACCCTGGTGCCCTACTACGTTATCCTCGGCGTGCTCACGTCGGCCCTTCGCTGGACCTCAGACGCGGGAATTTCCTTTCACGTAGGCGGCCTGACCCTTCATCTGGGCTCGGTGGTCTTTCTCACGTCTATATTACTCGGCATTTTTCTGCTCTATACGTTTGACGGTGTCAAGGCCACCCAATTGGGCATCTACACCGTGTTGGCAGTCTCCGTGTTGGGGCCGGCCCTGGCCTATTTACTGCGCTATCAGCTCTCCATTACCGATCCCGCATCGGCCGAGCGCATCATTGTGGGCCCCCCTCATGCCTACCTCGTTTCTACGGCGGCCATGCTCTTCGACTTTCTTTGCCTCGCCATGTTGTGGGAGCTGTGTAACCGCTATGCCCGTATGCACCCGTTGATCCTTCGCGTGTTCGTCTGTCTCTGGGTGGCCCTTTCTCTGGACGCGGTGATCTATGCAACGGGAGCCTTTGGGGGCCAGGCGGAGTATGTGGGTATCCTCCAAGGCAATTTGCTCAGCCGCTTTCTCTTGTCCCTCATGGTGGCCCCTTTACTGACCTTATATGTGCAATGGGAGGGGCGGCGCCAGGCCTATGAAATCACCACCCGGCCTTTAATGGCGATCCTGCGACAAAGTGCGCGGACGGAGATCGACCTTTCGGCTGCCCGAGAGGAAATACAGAGTCGAATTCAGACGGAAGAAGAGCTGTGGCGTCGGGATGCTATCCTGGAATCCGTGGCCCAGACTGCCCGCCACCTTCTGGCGCTCAGCGAGGGCATCGATGGGGTGACAGAGATTCTCGCAGCTTTGGGAAGGGCCACCAAGTCAAGTCGGGTCTACCTGTGTCGTAATGCCCAAGATAGTGAGGGTGCGCGTTACGCCGAGGAACGTCATGCCTGGGTGCGCGCCGAAGGTCCTCCGGTACGTGCTTCGGTTTGGCCCGAAATCCCCTACGGCACCGCAGGAATCGGGCGGTGGGAAGAGGCCCTGCAGCGGGGCGATGTCATCTTCGGAAACGCCCGATCCTTTCCCAAGGAGGAACGACACCACCTGACTGCCCGGGGGACCAAGAGCACCTTGCTATTGCCCGTGTTTGTGCAAACCGAATGGTGGGGTTTTTTGGGTATTGATATCTGTGAGGGACCCCGTCGCTGGCCCCGATCGGAAGTAGACGCCCTGCGCACAGCCGCAGTGGCCCTTGGTGCCGCCATCCAACGGGCACGGACGGAGGCCCAGCTCAGGGAGTCCGAGGAGCGTTTGGAGCTTGCGTTGGATGGGGGTGGTCTGGGCCTTTGGGATTGGAATCTGGAAAGCCGCAACGTGGTATTCAATGCGCGTTGGGCCATGATGTTGGGTTACGCCCTGAACGAAATCGAGGGCAGTCCCCTCGCATGGCAGCGGCTCATCCACCCGGAAGATTACGAAACGGCTCAGCCCGTACTGCGCCAATTCTTAAAAGGGGCGCTGCCGATTTTCGAGATGGAGTACCGAATGCGGTCTAAATCGGGAGACTGGCATTGGATTCTGAATCGGGGCAAGGTTGTCAACTGGAGTGAGCCGGGGAGGGCCCAGCGAGCCATTGGTACCCATTTGGATATCACCCGGCTGAAAAAGACCGAGGAGGCCCTTCGTTTTTCCCAGGATATGTTTCGTCTCATGTTCGAGGAGGCACCTTTGGGATTCGTGTTGTGCCAGATGGATGGCACCTATCTACAGGCAAATGCAGCGTACTTGAAGATTATTGGCTATACCGAGCAAGAGGCTCATACGCTGACCTATTGGGATGTGACGCCTGAAGAGTTTGCAGAGCAAGAAGCGGCCCAGCTCCAGTCCATGCGGGCGACCGGGCGATACGGCCCCTACGAAAAAGAGTATCGGCGAAAAGGAGGGGAGCGGGTTCCGGTGCTGCTCAATGGGAGTCTCGTCGTAGGGGGCGATGGCGAGGAGTATATCTGGTCGATAGTAGAAGATATTTCCGAACGGAAAGCTTCGGAGCGGGCCCTGGAAGAGGCCCATGAATATGAACGAGAAATCGAGACGCGAATCGAGGAGACCCTGTTGCGTGGACGTCCGCCCACGACGATTGAAGGGGTCGATATTGCGGTAAGCAGCGAAGCGACCCAGCATATGGATGGGGATTTCGCGGACTTTGTACGGCTCGGGCCCCGGCGTTTTGACGTGTTGGTGGGGGATGTGATGGGCAAGGGCATTTTGGCGGCACTGGTGGGTGCAGGAGCCAAGAGTCACTTCCTCCAGGCGCACACAACCCAGTTGGCAGTCCGTAGGGATGGGGAGAATCCATCGCCCAAGGACTTGGTGACGGCGGTGCACGAGGGGATCGTGCGTCAATTGATCGAACTGGAGCGTTTTCTGACACTTTGTTACGCCCGGTTTGATTTGGAACGGTCGCGCATTACCTATGTGGATTGTGGTCATACGAAGACCATCCGCTATCGCCTGGTAGAAGATGAATTCGAGTTGTTAGCCGGGGAAAACGTACCCATGGGATTCGTGGCCGAGGAAACGTATGTGGAGCGCGAAGTCACCATAGCGCCGGGGGATCTCTATTTCTTTTATTCCGACGGTATAACAGAGACCCGAAACAGTGACGGTTCCATGTTTGGCGTAGAGCGGCTGATACAATGCGTTCAGACCTACGCGAATCTCGATGCCGAAGAACTGACCGAGCGGGTAATCCGAACCGTAGGGCGATTCTCCGGGTCAAAGACGCCGGAAGACGATCAGACCGGGGTGGCGGTGAAGATTGAGATGGAGGGCGAGCGCCGTGGTACGACGCTGAAAATGGATATTGGCCACGATGTCTCCGTCTTGTCGGAGGCCCGCGGACTGCTGATCGGCTATCTGGAAACCAATGCCCACTTACTCCATCGTGGCGGTGATGTGAGTGGCGTTGTCCTGGCTTTCGTCGAGGCCCTTTCCAATGCAATGCGCCACGCCGATGGGCAGGGGGAACCCATTACATTGGATATGTTGTGCGTGGAGAACCGTCTCCACATTGGAATTTGTCATACCGGAGCCCCCTTTCATCCCCGCGCAACCAATCTTCCCTATGCCAGAACCGATCGGGAAGGCGGCTATGGGCTCTATATAATGAACCGTAGTTTTGACCATATCGGTTACGATACGGACCGTGATGGTCGGCAATGCATCACGCTGGTGAAGTATTTTTCGGCCCCGTCCGCCCCTGTTGAGCCCCATGAGGCTTGAATAGCCGGGTTCGACGTTATAAGGTAAGAATCCCCGAGATACGAAAGCGTGGGGCCCAACGTGGTCCCCCTGACTGCATACAGGAGTTTAGACATGTCAGAACCCGTCGCCCTGGCCATTGCGGCCCACCCGGATGACATTGAATTCATGATGGCGGGTACCCTCTGTTTACTGGGTCAGGCCGGATATAAATTACATATGGTCAACCTCGCCTCCGGTTGCTGTGGCTCCATGGAGGAGAACCGGCAGGCTACGGCCGCCCGCCGCCTGGAAGAAGCGCAAGATGCAGCGCGGGTGCTTGGTGCCCGGCTTCATGAGCCCATCGGGGACGATCTGGAAATCCTGTACAGCACGGAATTGTTGCGGAAAACGGCGGCGATTATACGGGTGGCTCGTCCCACGATAATTTTGGCTCCTTCGCCGGAAGACTATATGGAAGACCACACGAATTCCAGCCGCCTGGCGGTATCCGGTGCCTTTGTGCGGGGGATGCCCAATTTTCTTACCACCCCCCCGCGCAATCCCACGAATCAGGACGTGACCATTTATCACGCCCTGCCGTATGGCCTTCGTGACGGGATGCGGCGCTATGTGCAGCCCGGCCAGTTTGTGAACGTGGGCTCGGTGTTGCAGGAAAAACGTGAGGCCCTCGCATGTCATCGCAGCCAGAAAGAGTGGCTCGACGAGACCCAGGGGCTGGACTCCTATCTGGATACCATGGAGTCCATGTCGGCGGAAGTAGGCCGCTGGAGTGCTGTCTACGAGCATGCCGAAGGCTGGCGCCGTCACTCGCACTTGGGATTTTGCTCAGAAAACGCCGATCCCCTGAGTGAAGCCTTGAGCGACAAGACCCTGTGTTCGGTGGCCTACGAGCGGATGTTACGCACGGGTGTGCCCCCTTCACCACCGAACCAACCGCACTTCAGCTAGACTCGCCTTCCCGTAATGCCCGTCCCACGTAGCACCGGCCTTCGTGCCAAAGCCAACGGTGGGCTCGCGCCACGGTCTCTACGCGGGGAATGATGTAGGTCGCCAGGATTTCATCCTCCTCTCCCGGGAGAAAGAAAGACCATTCGGCCATGTTGGATTGCTGGGCGGTGTGTGCATCAAAAGTCATCGTAGCTCCTGGGTTCCTTGCCGCACCCGGGGTGCGCATGGGGCCTGTGCAAACTGGGACGTATGTCCCGAACGGTATTTCTACCGGGCGTGGTTTTACTCAATCCATTACTCGCTCCGTCTAATTGCCGCAGACCTGTCTGGCAGTAGAGCGGACTCTCGTGGGCGCCACGGGCGAACTTTATTCTCCTGCGCAGGTTTTCTATAGTATGCTCTACTGTGCAGATTCAATGAAGCACTGAATTGGAGTCCCATGTTGCCCATCAGTATTCGATTTTCGGCCCTCTGCCTCGTGGCGTTCAGCCTCTGCGGCTGCCCGCTATTGAACCCCTTCCTCGCTTCGCCTGAGAGCGCTTTCGAAGGCTCACCCACCACGGGGGAGGCTCCCCTGACGGTGCTGTTCGTCGACGCTTCGGAGGCCGGTACAGCCAATATCGCGGAATGGCAATGGGATTTCGGCGATGGAAGCACGTCTACATCGCGCAACCCCAGCCACATTTACACGATGCCCGGTACCTATACCGTGTCCCTTACCGTAACCACCAGTGTGGGGACCCATACCGCGCTTCGACGTGACTATATCGAAGTCGTCGAGCCGCCCACGGCAGAATTTGAGGCCACGCCTGTTCTGGGCAATGCGCCGTTGACCGTCAATTTTACCGACATGTCGGATCCCGGCTCTTCTGAGATTATCGATTGGCAGTGGAACTTCGGGGACCGGACCCCCACCAGTGCGGAGCAAAACCCGGTCCATATATATGACGCGCCGGGGCTCTACACGGTGTCACTGACGGTGACGACGTCGGTGGGCTCGGATACGATGGAGAAGGTGCAGTATGTCAACGTGGCGGGTAACCCTGTGGCGGACTTCGAGAGCAACTTCGCTCCCGGCACGGCACCGCTCAGCGTAACCTTTACGGACGCGTCGGATGCGGGCACGGCGGCCATTACCGGATGGACCTGGGATTTTGGCGATGGCGGCATGTCGATGGAGCAGAATCCGACCTACGTCTACGCGACGCCCGGTATCTACACCGTGTCCCTGATGATTGAGACGGAAGTGGGGTCGGATACGGTGACACGCCAGAATCTCATCGTGGTGGAGGAGGGGCCCACCGCCGCCTTCGCGGGCGATCCCGTCATGGGCGCAGCGCCCCTCTCGGTGGCCTTTACGGATCAATCGTCGGCGGGTTCCATGGCCATTTCCAACCGGCTCTGGGATTTTGGTGATGGCGGATTGCTCAGTACCCGGCAGAACCCGACGCGGGTCTACAACGTTCCCGGCGTGTACACGGTCTCGCTCAAGGTGACAACGCCCGTAGGATCAAACACGCTGGAGCAGGCGGACTATATTACCGTATTGCCCGGCGTTTCCTTTTCGGGTAACCAGACCAGCGGCGAAGGTTCGCTCACCGTGCAGTTCGTCGACCAGTCAGCAACCGGCGATTTTGAAGTGACGGCCTGGGCCTGGGACTTCGGCGACGGGGGGATGAGCACGGAGCAGAATCCGGAGCACACCTACACGGCGCCGGGCGTCTACGACGTGGGCCTGACCGTCACGACCGCCCTCGGCGACAGCATGGCGACGGAAGCGGGCTACATTACCGTCACCCCGACCACGGCGTTCAGTGCGGAACCGACCACCGGTGCACCGCCTCTGGAAGTGACCTTCACCGATGAGACGGTTCCGGGAAACTTTGAGATTTCCGCCTGGGCCTGGGATTTCGGCGATGGGGGAAGCAGTGAAGAGCAGAGTCCCGTCTACACCTATGAGACGCCGGGTATCTATACCGTCTCTTTGGAAACGACGACTGAAAATGGGGCCACCCAATCGGTTCGCGGCGGCCTTGTGCGCGTCGATCCCGTGGTGACCATTGGTGCCAGTGCCACGACGGGACAGGGCACGCTGGACGTAGACTTCACGGACCAGACCGAGGCGGGCAATCTCAATATCCTGTCCTGGTTCTGGGATTTCGGCGATGGCATGAACAGTACCGCTCAGAATCCAAGCCACACCTATCAGAATATCGGCACCTACACCGTCTCGCTGCGGGTGACCACGGCCCTGGGCGACACGACGGTTACGGAGACGGACCTGATCAACGTCGGCCCTGAAGTGGATTTCAGTAGCGATGTCCAGCAGGGATCGGGGATGCTGACGGTGAAATTCACCGACTTGACCGATGCCGGTGCCCTGGAAATAACGGGGTGGATGTGGGACTTCGGCGACGGTATGGTGAGCGACGAACAGCACCCGACCCACGACTATACACCGGGGCAATATTCCGTGGCGTTGACCGTCACGACGAGTCAGGGCGATACAACGACCGCGAAGACGGATCTGATCCTCGTGGCGCCCATGGTGGCCATCGACAATGTGCAGCCCATGGGGCCGGCACCCTTCGAAGCCTCCCTGCTCGATGTCACGATGCCGGGTAACTTTGAAATTACGGGTTGGAATTGGAATTTCGGCGATGGGATGACCAGTACTGAGCAGAATCCCGTCCACGTGTTCCAGGACCCCGGCACCTACACGGTGACCCTCACCATCACGACGAATGGGGGTAATTTCTCCGTGACGGAAAGGGACTTCATTACGGCCCAACGGGGGCCGACCGCACTCTTCAGTCAGTCGGTTACGCGGGGCGGCGATGCGGAAGATCCGGTTACCGTATCCTTTATCAACATGTCTACCCCCGGGGATGCACCCATTCTGAATCAGACCTGGGAATTCGGGGCCTCGGCGATTTTTGCGGAAGAAGATGCCGAAGAGGCCAACCCGACGGTGACCTATCCCGGGGTGGCCTTTGACACGATTCCTCAGGATGTGTCCCTGACGGTGCGCACTTTCATTGCAGCGGATACCCTGTTGAAGGAAAACCTTTACAATGCGACAGGGGCCAAGCGGCGTCTCTCCGGCCCGGAATTATGGGCCACAGAGTTACAGTTGCTGGCCACGAATGGCACCGAAGATGTCTGGGTCGCCGGTACCTTGAGCACCGGCAAGAGCGCGCCCGACGATATTGTGTTGGCGCGATTGGGTTCCGACGGTGTGCAGCGGTGGGCTATCGCGCTCGAGACGGCCGAGCCCCTGGTGGTGACCGGGCTGGCGGTTTCGGATGGGGGAGCGTTGTACGTGAGTGGGACCCTCGATACCGAAGCAGGGCCTGCCGTGTATCTGGCGGGATTTGATGAGGCGGGTGCCCCTCTTTGGGACCGATTCATTGTGGGTGCGGGTGGGTTATACAGTGGTGCGCTCGTGCCCTTGGACGGCGACACCCTGGCCTTGTCCTGTCGGCATGTGGAAAAAGACGGCGCGTCGACCCTCATGATGATTACGGGTGACCTGGGGGGAGAATCGGTTCACGCCTCGCCCTCGGTATACCCCGCAGCACCGGGGCGCCAGATCCTGGCTGCGGCCGCCGGTTCGCGCGTGCACTTGATGACGTCCGACGGCATCCGCTATGGGGTGCAGTTGGGAGTGGGCGACGCGGTTGTGACGCCCTTATTGGTAGGCGCAGTCAACGGGAACGCCCGTTCTATGGTCTTGCGGGGTGACGGTGATTACATCACCCTGGCGCGGGATGGACAGCTCTGGCTGGAAGGGCCGATGGGTGCTGAAGCGCTGGGGTTGCCGGAAGAGACGGTGCACACGTTAAAGCAGCCCCGCCAATCGGATGGACTCGAATTGGTCTGGGTGCAGCGGAACAAGGCAGCGATGGCGTGGCAGGTCGCGGTGCGCCCCCTGGTCGGTCAAGACTGAAACGAGCCCCAAGACTCAGGTTGGAAAGAGGGCACGGACCTCGTCAATGGGCGGGCAACTACCATATTCACAGAGTTCAAAGCGCTCCACATAATCGATGTGGGGCGCTTTTTCCTTCCCATAATGGGCCGCCAGGGCTGGCTGGGCCTTGGCCGTGTGAGAGCGGAAGTAGACATCCCAGGTTTCTTTGAGCCAGGCTTTCCGCGCCTCAGGGTCTTCCGGCACAGGCTTTTCCTGTTTCAGAATCCATGGGAGCCACTCGTAGAATTGAGAGTCCATGGCATCCAACATGGCCCATTTCGTGTCCATAACCGCACCGACATCGACCGCGATATCGCTCTGGAAGGGATAGGGCCGGGTGAAGCCATCCATCATATAGAGAAATATCGGATTGTGTGACAGGGCCGGGATGTCAGGACAGAAATTGGGCACCATAACCATGTAGGCCGCGTCTTGTACTGCCATGGCGGCGTAGCGATGGTCCGGGTGGTAGTCGTAGGGCCGGTGGGTTAAGACGATGTCGGCTTGCCACTCACGGATGATACGGACCACCTCTTTGCGAAGGGCCATGGTGGGCAGTAATTCGCCATCATGGTTGTCGAGGATGCGATCCGAGAAGCCACCAATTTCCGCCGAGCGCCGGGCTTCCTCCGCACGCCTGCGGGCCAATTCGCCGCCGCTCAGTTCATGGTGCCCAATATCTCCATTGGTCATGGAGACTAACAGGACTTTGTGCCCTTCCTGACTCCACTTTACCAGCGTGCCACCCGCATAGACT
>JAUIMA010000138.1 GCA_030432675.1 Candidatus Hydrogenedentota bacterium
GATGAGCTGACGGATATTGTGACGTACTACTTCCTCGCCCAGCGCATCAAGGCTGACGCGGACCAGTACGAAGAAAAGCTGAAGGCCCTGCACGGCATCATGGTTTCCGCCATGAAGGCAAAGCAGACCACCGACCTCGCCCACATTGCCAGCCTGAAAGAGGGCGTGGCGACTTTCCGCACCCTCTACATGGGTAAAGACGCCCAAGCCCACCTGCAGGAAGAGCATGGCCCCAACCACAAGGAAGAAGTGAAGCTTTCCAAGGCCACCGTCGAAGCGGGCTGCGCCACGTGCACCTATAAGATTGCCGGTGTACGAGGCTGCAAGACCGCCGTTAAAGTGGCGGGTACGGCCTACCTCATGGGTGGCACGCCCGTGAATGCCCACGCTTCCGGCCTTTGCAAGAAGCCCCGCACCGCCGAAGTATCCGGCGAAGTGGATGGTAAACTCTTTGTCGCGTCCGCCTTTGAGTTTAACGATAAGTAATCAAGCCGGGTAGCCCTACCCCTTCGAAGCAAGACATGCCACCCCAACTTGTTTGGGGTGGTTTTTTTGCATCACGAGTCAGTCGCGAGATTTCCGGCGCGCGACGATATAGCGAAGAAAATCAGTGAGTCCTGAGTAGTGATACGTGTCATCGATGTAATGGGTGATCACGTAGAAAGCAAAGTAATAGGCTCGCGCAAAGGCCCAGCACATTAAGGCGAGAAGCAGGGCGGTGGACAGGTTGGGTGCGCGCAGCCAGACGATCAGGAAACTTGCCAGGCCGATGAGGAGGAAGAGGCCTGCCTTGAGATACATCCAACCAGGGTGTTTAAGGTCCATACCATAGAAACGTGCCGAGGGAGCCGTTGGGTGACAAGAGTACTCAGGTCGGGGGGAGGTCGGCCGTGCTACCCGTCCGATACCCCGCGAGATCAAGGGTAACATAGCGGTAGCCGGCCTCGGTGATACCGTCTACGACCGCTTGGCGAATCGTGGGGTTCAACATTTTCGGGATGTCCACGGGGTCGACTTCGACGCGGCACACGGCGTCGTGATGGCGGGCGCGGTATTGGTGAAAGCCCAGGGCTTTCAAGACCTCTTCGGCGGCCTCTACTTTACGGACTTCTTCCGGGACGACTCGGGTCCCTGTGGGGAAGCGAGACGAGAGACAGGCAAAGGACGCCTTGTTCCAGGTGGGCAGCTCGCGCACACGGCTCAGGCGGCGAATTTCTTCTTTTTCCAGCCCGGCCAGGGCCAGGGGGGCCACCACTGCGTGTTCCCGGGCGGCCTTTGCGCCCAGTCGGGTGGGGTCGAGCTGATCTTCGGTGATTTCGCCATAGGCCAACACCGTAATGCCGTGCGCTTGGGCGTAGGCATCCATTTGCGTGAAGAGCTCGGTCTTGCAATGGTAGCAGCGCGTACCATCATTCTTCAGGAAGTCCTCGTTTTCAAACTCGGTGGTCTGGACCACGGTCAGATTCCACCCCCGGGATTCGGCGAGTTCACAGGCCTCCCGCACTTCGGCCCGGGGAATACTTGGCGAATCCGCGAGGATAAGGCGGGCCTGGTCTCCCAATACTTCATGGGCAACGCAGGATAGGTACGCGGAGTCGACGCCACCGGAATAGGCGATGGCCAGGGTGCCGTACTCGGCCAGAAGGGCCTGAAGGCGCGCTTCTTTTTCTTGTACCACGGATGGAATGGTTTGTGCGGGCATTTAAGATACCTGTAGGGATGGGGTAAGCGTGACTGCTGTTTAGAAACTCATTATAACACGGGCGCAGCCGGGGACTGCACCGACGTGATGTCGTCGATTGGGCGGGCCAGCGGGTTGGCGGAAAGGAACGCGCGGAAAAGGGGTAGCGCATCAGCCAGTCGGGGCCGTTCCCTCTTGGGATGGATGTCGGGTACCCACTGTATATTGCTTAGGACACTTTCGTGGGCCCGCCTGTGGCGATGGGTCATACGGTGTCTTTCCCGCAATGCACTATCGTCAACTTTCGGGAGTGCGGCAGCTTATGGCTGCTTTTTCAGCAAGCATGCATACGGCCTTATACGGTTGATAGAGGTCAGTCAAGACGTGCTGGGTAGATGCACGGTTTACTTGAAGAGGGGGACGACCCCGACGTCGGGGTGAGCCGGAGTCGTGACGGGTGGTTGTGCCTGCCCCTTGGTTTTTCTCGCCGGGCGCGGTTATGACGTCGGGGCAGTCCCCGGGACTGCGCCCAATGATAGGGAGGGTTTTATGTGACGCGCGATGAAGGTACAATGGTGTCCCACATAAGAATTGACCGGCAGCAAGGAGTCTTCGTACATGAATTTATCGATCCACCGAATCGCCCACTACGTCATGGTGCTCATCGGATTACTCATCCTGTCCACCGCCATGGCGGTAGGTCCCTTCGAATTTCCAGAAGTGACACGGGAAGCCAAGCCCTGGACCCGGTGGTGGTGGCTCGGTAGTGCCGTTGATGAGGAAAACCTCACCCGAAGTCTTGAAGAGTTTGCCGAGGTGGGGCTGGGCGGCGTGGAGATTACGCCCATTTATGGTATCCAGGGGCAGGAAGACCGACACATCGACTACCTGAGCGAAGACTGGAAAGCCATGCTGGCCTACACCACCCGCGAGGCTGCGAGACTTGATTTGGGGGTAGACATGCCCACCGGCACCGGTTGGCCTTTTGGGGGGCCTTCCGTACCCTTGGAGGAGTCCGACATCAAGGTTACCCTTGTTACAGTGGAGCTGAAGGCGGCCGGTGACTCGCTCGGCATTCCGGAAGACGGTGTGTTGCTCTCTCTCATTGCGTATGGGGAAGAGGGCGCCATACATGACTTGACGGCTTCTGTGGAGGACGGCGTGCTGACCCAGCTGCCGCCGGGTGCGGCGACCTACTACGTAGCGTATTATCGTTTTTCTGGTCGGAAGGTAAAACGACCGGCACCGGGTGGGGCAGGGCGCACGGTGAATACCTACTCGACGCCGGCGTTGGGAGCCTATCTCGCGCATTTTTCCGAGGCCATGGCGGATTACGACGGCTTGCCGTTGCGGGCCCATTTTCATGACTCCTTTGAATACAGCGGCGACTGGGCCCCCGATCTCTGGGAAAACTTTGAGGCCCAACATGGCTATGACCTGCGCCATCATTTGCCGGAGATGACGGGCAAGGGGGAACCCGACCAAATCGCCCGGATAAAGTCGGACTATCGCGAGACCCTGGCCACCCAGGTGCTGGCGGCCTTTACCCAACAATGGACCGACTGGACCCATAAACACGGTATGCTCACCCGCAATCAGGCCCACGGATCACCGGGGAATCTGATTGACCTCTACGCCACCGTGGACATTCCAGAGACGGAAATTTTCGGGCCCTCCGGGTTTCCCATTCCCGGCTTGCGAAAAGACGAGAGTTTCGACAACGAGCCGCCCGATTTACTGATGTTAAAGTTTGCGTCCTCCGCCGCCCATCTCACCGGCAAGCGAAAAGTGTCCTCTGAAACCTGCACGTGGCTCGGTGAGCATTTTCAGGTGGCCCTGTCCCAGGCCAAACCCGAGGTGGACCAGCTCCTGGCAGCGGGTATTAATCACATGTTCTACCACGGCACGCCCTATTCGCCCGACGATGCGGCGTGGCCCGGTTGGTTGTTTTACGCCTCGGTGCACTTTGGTCCCACCAACACCTGGTGGAATGACTTCGAGGAATTGAATGGCTACATCGGGCGGAGCCAGGCCCTGCTGCAAGGGAGTGCGCCAGCAAACGATGTGCTGCTGTATTTTCCGCTCCACGATGTGTGGCACGATGCGAAGGGGCTCCCGAAACTGCTGAGCGTGCACAACATCGATGACTGGCTCATCGACACGCCCTTCTACGAAACGGCCGAAGCGCTTACCGAAGGGGGCTACGCGTTCGACTATGTTTCGGATGCCCTGCTGAATACGGCTAACGTAAGCGAGAAGGGAATTCTGCTGGGGGAGAACACGTATCGGGTAATCGTGGTGCCCCAAACGCCCCGTATTCCCGACACAACCCTGGAGCGTCTCTTTACCATGGCGCGTTTTGGTGCCCCTATCGTTTTTCTCGGCCCCGTGCCCCGGGACGTGCCGGGCTATGGCGGGTTGAAGAAACGACGTGATCGGATGGAGGGCCTCACCCGGGTTTGGGAAGGACATGTGTCGGCCAGTGGTGGTGCTCCGGCGGTGCCCATGGGACGGGGGAAAGTATTCGCCAACTATCCGCTCCTGGCGGCCCTCAATGATGTGGGCATCGTGCCCGAGACCCTTGCGACTTCTGGGCTTTCCATGATCCGCCGCAAGCACGACGAGGGGTATCTCTACTTTCTTTCCAACCTTACCGCTGAACCCATCGACGCCTACTGGGATCTCGCAACGCCTGCCCAGCGTGTCGTGTGGTTGGATGCCCTCCATCAGCGGAGCGGACTTGCCGACCTTGAACACGGTGCGGAGGGGCAGACCAAGGTTCGGATTGCCTTGAAGCCCGGGGAGTCCTGTTTCCTCCGTACCTATACCGAGCGTAATGTCGAAGGACCTGCGTGGCCGTATTGGAAGCAACACGGTGAGGCCGTGCCGGTGGCAGGTCCCTGGCAGGTCACCTTCACGGAAGGGGGGCCTGTCGTTCCAGCGGCCTACACCCTTGACGCGCTGGCTTCCTGGACCGAGGCGCCTGACCCCGAGGTTAAGCGCTTTGGCGGTACAGCGCGCTACGAGACGACCTTCGATGCCCCCAAGGCGGAGGCTGCCGCCTGGCGTTTGTCACTGGGAACCGTGTGCGAGAGTGCACGGGTCACGTTGAATGGCGAAGACCTCGGCACGGCGTGGGCTTTTCCCTTTGCGTTGCACATCGATAGGGCCTTGAAGCCCACTGGGAACACGCTCTCCGTCGAAGTCACCAACCTCGCTGCCAACCGTATCGCTGATATGGATCGGCGCAACGTGGAATGGAAGATTTTTCACGACACCAACATCGTCAACATCCAATACAAACCCTTTGACGCCTCAAAGTGGCCGCTCATGGACTCCGGATTGCTTGGTCCAGTTGAGTTGGTGCCACTGACCGATGAGAAGCTGTGAAAGACGCTTTCCAAGGCCTGGGGACGAACCCAATGTGTGAGGAATCAGATTGGCTGAAGCAGACTCCGTAGCGCCGGAAGAAGCTGTTGTCGGTGCGCTCATTGGACTGGCGGTTGGCGACGCCCTTGGGCTACCTTGGGAGGGCATTTCCCGTCGCCGTCAGGCCCGTTGGGCTCCCACGTTGGAGCGTCACCGATTCTTCTTCGGGTGCGGCATGGTATCGGATGACACCGAGCACGCCTGCATGGTGGCCCAAGCCGTAGCGGCCTCCGGCGGTGACCCGGCGCAGTTCACGAGAAATCTCTCCTGGCGACTCCGCTTTTGGCTGCTCCGCATGCCTGCCGGAATTGGGTTGGCCACGCTCAAGAGCATCCTGAAGCTCTGGGTGGGTTTTAGGCCTTCCCGAAGTGGGGTCTTTTCGGCGGGGAATGGGCCGTCGATGCGGAGTCCAATCCTGGGCGTACTCTATGAACACGACGTAATTCGCCGCCGTGCGTTGGTTCATTGCTCATCCATTTTGACCCATCGGGATGGCAAGGCAGAATGTGCCGCACAGGCAGTGGCGTTGGCTGCGTCTATGTCGTGCCGAAAAGACGTCGCCATAGAAGCCGGTGACTTTTTCAAAGCTTGTGAGGCGGAGCAGTGGGAGGGGGGCGCGGAGTTTTACGGCCTGCTGGACCAGGTGAAGCGCAGTTTGGCTGCAGGCGAATCAACGGGAGATTTTGCAATACGGGCGCTGGGCTTGGAAAAGGGTGTTACAGGCTACAGCTATCATACGGTGCCCATCGTGTTACATGCCTGGCTGCGTCATCCCGAAGACTACATTGCGGCTGTAAAGGAGGTGATTCGATGTGGTGGTGACACGGATACCTCGGCCGCCATCGTCGGTGCTATCACTGGGGCCCGTGTCGGTGTGGAGGGCATACCCGTCGCCTGGCGAGAAGGACTCATCGAGTGGCCCTGCGGAGAGGCGTGGATTCGTCGTGTCGGGGCGAGGGCTGCCAAGAGCGCCCGGCAACACCGTCGTACGAAGCCCGTTCCAATGAATGGGGCAGGTGTAGTCTTGCGAAACGTGTTTTTCGCTGTTGTCGTTCTGACACACGGATTCCGGCGCTTGTTGCCCCCTTATTAAAGTGGGGTGAAAGGGAGGGGCATACGAAAGCGGAAGTGGCGTCGAAAAGGCTTCGCTATTCGGGTATGGGCGCTTCACGTGGCCCTTTTCGATCCTGTTTGGGACCCTTACAAAGCCGTCTCGTTACGCAACTTCCGCTATTTCCTGGGGTGGAAACAGTTACGTTATCTGCGCTCTTGGGTCTGGGCCTTCAAGGGCCTCTGCCGTCCTGACTTGAGGACATGCGCACAACGTTCTCGTTCGAGCACTATTTCCACCGTTATCCAAAGCGGCGAAATCCGCTGCGAAGACGACAGCCTGGTTTCCGGCCAGACCCCTTGTGTCGGTCCGCGGTGCGGTTCTTACCGCATTGTCGGGGCCCGGGGGGTATCGGATTCCCACCTTGCCAGCACCAGTAATCGCTCCTTACTGGCCCCTTGCCGGGTCGCTCGCTGGCCGTCTTGGAATCCCTATCCCGGGTCCAAATTCAGTATACCACCGACTTCGAAAATTGCAAAGGAAAAAGCTTCCGTGCAGCTGCACTATTTTGGCACAGCTCAGGGGGCCGCGCCGAGCACCACAGAAACGTCGTCACTCGTGCGGTTGGGGGTGACCAGATCGAGGTGACCATCTCCGTTGAGGTCATGAACCAGCACCTCAATCGGGCCGGTCCCTGCGCCGATGGGTATGGCCGTGCGGCTGCCGAACCCAAGCAAACGATCGTAGAGCCGGATGGATACGTGCCCATTGGTGTTGGTGGCGACGAGGTCCAGGGCACCGTCTTTGTTGAAGTCAGCAGTTGTGATGGAATTGGGGTTGGCGCCCATGGCGAAAACGCTGCCTCCCCCAAAGCGTCCATCCCCCCGGCCGTTGGTGATTTGAATGCTGCCCAAGGTGCTGTGCGAAGTGGCCACGTCGATGTGGCCATCTCGGGTGAAGTCCTGTGCCATCAGCGCGCCCGGCGCTGCGTTCACCAGGTAGCCCAGGGAATCCTCTTCGTCAAAGGTGCCATCGCCCGCGCCCAAGAGCAAGTGAAGTGACGACGTTTGCGTGCCTTCCCCATCGGCGTCTACGCCGTTGGCAACGATCATATCCAAGGTGCCGTTCTCATCAAAGTCCGCGAGCTTTACGGAGAGGGGGAAGTTGCCCACATCGTATTCCACGGGCGCTGAAAAGGTCCCGGTCCCTGTGCCAAGGAGTACGGCGACAGAATCCCGATTGGCGTTTCCTACAACGAGATCAACGTGGGTGTCGCCATTTATGTCGTTCAACACGACGGAGCGGGGCTCGGCCGAACGGGTGCTGCTTTCATCCCGCACGTCGAAATAGGCGGGGGCTTGGAAGGAGCCATTACCCTGGCCGAGAAAAACGGCAACGCGACTCTCGTTGAGATTGGTCACCACAAAGTCCAGATTACTATCACTATTCAGGTGAGCGGTGGCAATGGCCCGAGCACTGCCTCCTGCGGGGATGCTGGTGCCCGTAGAAAAGCCGCCCGTGCCGTCCCCGGGAAGGAAGGTGACGTCGTTACTGTCCAGGTTGGCCACGAGGAGGTCCACGTTCCCGTCCCGATTGAAGTCACCGGGTGCGGCCATCCGAGGACGGGTGCCCACGGGAAAACGGCGCTCCGTGGCGAGTCCCGTGCCATTACCCAAGGCAGTTCCCACGTAGTCGTCCGCGTTATTTGAAAACACGAGGTCGGTATTGCCATCACGATTCATGTCGTCTGCGATGAGGGCCACCACGCCCGGTGCGACCTGGAAGTCCGTGTGGTAGGCGAAGGTGCCTGCGCCGTCACCCGCGAGACACACCAGTTGCCCCGACGCAATGGTCGCCGTGTCGCTGGCAAATAGCACGGCCAGTAGGTCAATCTTTCCGTCGTCCGTATAGTCGCCTGCCGCCACGCGGGTCGGGTTGCCGTCCACTGTCAGAAAGACCGCCGCGTTGAAGCTGCCCTGGCTATTGGCCTGGTGGAGCGCAATGGCCCCATTGGAAGGACTCGTGGCAATGAGGTCAACCCGGTTGTCGCCGTTGATATCAACGGCAACGACTGCTCGGGGAACGGAGCCCGTCGCCTCGTCAAAAGTAGTCGCAAAACCTCCGGCTCCGTCGTTCTGCAGGATGGTCAGGGAGTCCGCGTTTCGGTTTGCCGTGGCCAGATCCACATCTCCATCGCCATCAAAGTCGCCCGCACAAATTGAACGGGGTCCTGCGCTGGTAGGTATATTGACCGGATTGCCGAAGGGACCATCTGCGGTGCCCAACAGTATAGAGACGGTATTGCCAGCCTCGTTGGCCGTGGCCACGTCACCAATGCCGTCCTGATTAAAATCGGCGGTTACAAGATCGACGGGTGTGGCACCATCGGCGAGGGCCGTGAGTTCTGCCGGGGTGTGATCACCATTCCCGTCGAGTCGAAAACGGGTAATGTTGTGGCTGCCCGCATTGGCCACCAGAATATCTTTCGAACCATCGGTGTATCGGTCGTTGATGGCTATACCACGGGGCTCGATGCCATTGAGGAGCAAACGGCGGGGACTGGCAAAGGTGTTCGGGCCGGTGGAAAGCCAAACCATGACCGAGTCTGCGGTGCGATTGGCGGAAACAATGTCGGGGAAGGCATCGCCATTAAGCAGGCCTGTTGTGATAGCTTCCGGTCCGCTATCGCTCCCCAGGGTCTGGGCCAGCTGAAACGCGAAGGGTGCGGTCGTGGGTGTCGGGTCGGGATCCGGGTCGGGATCCGGATCAGGGTCCGGGGTGGTGGTGGGGCATCCCGCCGACAGAAGGACGAGCGTCAGCAATCCAAATTGCCACCATTTTTCTATCATTGCACTGATTGTCGATGATTTCATAAGATTCCCCTCGGTAGTGTGGAGACGCAGTATAGCCCAGCGAGGAGGCTTGACGCATCGTGATAGTCGGCCAGACGCCCAGCAGCGGGGTGCCTCGTTCGTGTGCTACACTAGCCACGTGTCTGAGAATTCGAAGTGCCAGGAAGGGAATCCGATGAAAACGGTCTGTGTCGTATCCGACCTGCATATGTTCTGCAAACGCTCCCATTGGGAAGAGCATCTGGAGGACATCGAATCGGCGGCCGCCGAGGCGGATCTCTTTGTGTTTAATGGCGACACCGTTGATTTCAAGTGGACCACGCTACCCAGTGTGGAAGAAACCATCACGGCGGCCATTCGGTATTTGCGTGAACTGGCAGGTCGTTATCCAGAATGTCGATTCCACGTCAATCTCGGTAACCATGATCACGTCCAGGGTTTTATTGACGCGCTGTCGGTGCTTGCGGAGGAGACGGAAAACCTGACGTGGCACCCCTACTACCTCCGCATTGAGAACACCCTGTTCATCCATGGGGACGTGGCCACCCGTAAGATGAACCAGGCGCAGCTTGAAGCCTTTCGCTCGGCGTGGATGCACCACAAAAAGCAGGGCCCCATGAAAAACCGGCTCTATGATGCGGCGTTTCGTGCCAGGGCCCATGTCGCCATCTCACGATTGGCCCATCCGCCCCGACGCACCCTGGAGCGGGTGCACGCCTATATCCACGACATCGGCCATGGCGAGCCGGAAGGGGTCGAGAATGTTTATTTTGGCCATACCCACGTAGCGGTGAACGGTGCCCGATATGGTGGGGTGACCTTCCACAATGGCGGTGCGCCCATGCGCGGTATGGATTTTAGTTTGTTGACGTTGACATTGGGTGAGTCGGGGTAAGCTGACCCGTTGCGAAGTATGATCGAGAGGATAGTTTGAATGGCTAATAGCGTGTATATTTCGCTGTTGGAAGAAGGTGTAAGCGCGTGGAATCAATGGCGTGAAGATAACAAGGAGGCCCGGCCTGATTTGCGGGGAATCAATCTCTTCAAGAAACAATTGCAGGGAGTAAATTTTCGAGATGTAGATTTGACGGGGGCCGGCTTGGAGAAAGCTGAGTTGGCCAATGCGGTCTTTTCCATGGCTGATCTTACCGATGTCCGCATGGCAGGGGCGAACCTGAGCCGTTCCATTCTCAGCAGCGCGACGCTGGCTGGTGCGGATCTGTCCGGCTGTAATCTCTATTCCGCAAACCTTCGGAGTGCTGATCTCCGAAAGGCCAAGCTCATTGGAACCAATTTCAGTGGGGCCGATTTGTCGAAAGCTAATTTCAGTGGGGCCGATATGACCGATGCGCGTCTATGGATGAAGTATTTTGGAAAGACGCCTGTCGCCATCTTGAATGGCACCGTGTTGCAGGGGGCCGTGCTGAATAAGGTGGATACGAGCATGGTGGATTTCAGCAAGGCCGTTCGATGAGCCGGGAATATGCCGGGGGGTGGGGGGAATTAAAAAACGGGGGGACGGGGGACTCACTACCGTGACGTCCACACCATCCCCCATGCCCGGTAGGGGGCGAAATTCCGGAGGGGCAGGTCCATTGGAATTTCGGTTACCGGGACAGCGGGTGTAGTCGCACCACTACATGGCCCGCTTGATGAGCCGTGCCGTCTTCATGGCCGGCAGCGGGGAATGGGGCTGCAGCAACGTCGGTTGGTGCGGAAGCACACCGAGGTAGGCGAGCCCTTCAGGGGTCAAGGTGATATCGCCATAGTTGGCGTTAAAAACGGGACTGACGTCCTGTAGGGAGGGTGTCTTGCTCTTCCCAAACTCTCTTTTCATCGTACGCTCCTCGCAGTTCGGTTGCGTGTGCAACCACTGGAGGAATTGTGCCCGGATGACTGTAACGTTTGTGTGACGAAGCACGAAAGATAGTGTAGTTCTGCGGGGTATACGTAATGTGTGTTTTACATACGAAGCCGTTTTCGGCCAGGATCGTAGGGGGATGAGCGAAACAACCGGGCCCGGCACTTCTGACCATCGCAGAGAATGGTGTACATGCCTTCATCCAGAAACTCGGGGGTAATGCCTTCGTTGTGATGAATGTAGCCCAGGGCCACGGCTCCCCCGAGGGTGTGTCCAAAAGCGGCCGAGGTCGTGTGGCCCACTTCCAGGCCATCTCGGGAAATCGGCTCATTGCCCCACAGCATGACTTCGGGATCTTCGAGTAGCAGCGATACCAGCTGTTTTCGGGGTAGGCTTTCCCATTTTTCCAGGAGCGCCTCGTGCCCGATGAAGGGGATGGACTTTTCCCACGATACCGCGAAAGCGAGGTCAGCTTCGAAGGGCGTATCATCCGGTGTGATATCCGCGCCCCAGGCCCGATAGCCCTTCTCCAGCCGCAACGAATTGATCGCGTAGTGCCCGGCGTTCTTTACGCCGAGGTCCTGGCCGAATTCCCACAGGGCGTCATAGGCGGCGGCCATCTGGTCGAGGGGCAGATGGAGTTCCCAGCCGAGCTCTCCCACATAGCTCATACGGAGGGCCCGGGCCGTGGCCAGGCCCACGTTGATTTCCTGTGCGGTGCTCAGGGGAAAGGCCTCATTGGAGAAGTCGGCGTTGCTTACCCGCTTCAGCAGCGTGCGGCTTTCGGGACCCATTACGCCCAAAACGCCCCACCCTGTGGTCACATCGGTCACGGTGGCGCGGGTTTCGGGCGTCCTATTGCGGCGAATCCAGTGGTAGTCGCGTCGGGTCTGGGCCGAGGCTGAAATAATGTAAAACTGGTCGTCTGTCAGACGGAGTACCGTCAGGTCAGACTCGAAACCACCCCGTACATTGAACATGCCCGTGTAGACAGCGCGCCCTGGCTCTACGTCCATATCGGCGCCACACAGGCGCTGCAAGAGAGCCAGGGCGTCGGGTCCTTCCAGCAGATACTTGGAGAAGGAGGTCTGGTCGAAAAGGGTCACATTTTCCCGGGTGGCCTGATGTTCCGCGCCGCTATGTACCAGCCAGGTGGGCTTGCCAAAGGTGTATTCGTTTTTTGGCGCGACGCCCTTTGGCGCAAACCAGTTGGGACGTTCGAGTCCCATTTTGACGCCGAAGCAAGCGCCATGGGCCTCGAGGCGTTCGTGGAGCGGACTCTGGCGCAGATTGCGTGCGGTTTCGGGTTCCCGATTGGGCCACGCCATCTGATAGTGAAGCCCGAGCACCTCGGTGACCCGTTCGCGCAGGTAATTGCGGTTGTTGTGATAGGGCATGAAGCGGCGAATGTCCACCGACCAGAGATCGAGGGGGGCTTCTCCCGCGACGATCCAT
>JAUIMA010000139.1 GCA_030432675.1 Candidatus Hydrogenedentota bacterium
GCATCCTTGTCTTCTACCTGGGCGACCAACCCGCCCGCATGAAATTCGTGCAGCTCATCACCAATTTACCCCCCTTCGTGGCCCTCATGGTCGCCACACCTAGGCTCCGTTGGAAACATCGCGTTGCAACAACACTCTTGGGTGCCGGCCTCCTTTGCGGCGGCCATCTACTGTTCATCGTGCTGGCCCTCCGCTATTCCTCCTCCCTCCAACAACAGACGGAGATTCCCACGGCTCTTGCCCAGTTTTACCTTACCCTGCCTTTTCTTCTCTGGATCGTGATGGCCTGCGGACACCGCTTTGTCCATCCAGCCCACGCGAATTCGAACAACAAAGACCGTGACTGAACAGGAAAACGGTTTGTGTTTTCAGGCCGTGTTCTGCCATGATCAACCGGTTCTGCCAAGCCCTCTCCCACACCCCATTCATTGCCCCAAGGCTGATTTACGTAATAGAAGGTTAAATTCCTATGAATAAAGCGCGTCTCACGCCCCTCATTAAAGAAGTTCAACACCATCTCCTGAATGAGCTTATTCCCTTCTGGCTCACCCACGGCACCGATGAAGAGTTCGGGGGGTTCCTGACTTACCTGGACAAGGACGGAAAGGCAACCGGGGAAGGGACTAAGACGCTCGTTTGCCAGACCCGTATGATTTATTCAGCCGCATCGGCCCACCGCGCCAATCTCGGAGACGGTAAGTTTCTCGAGATTGCCCGCCAGGGCGTAGACTTCCTGGTCAACCATTTCTGGGACAATGAGCACACCGGCTGGTATTGGACGACGACCCGGGAGGGTGAACCGGAAAACCGCTCCAAACTCACCTATGGTCACTCCTTCGCCATCTACGCCCTGTCAGAATATGCCATGGCATCGGGCGACAACCGGGCCTTGGAGATGGCCGTGGAAACCTACAAATGCCTTACCAGCCTGGCCGCAGACCATGAGAACGGTGGCTTCCTGGAGTTCCTGGAAGAGGATTGGAAGCCCAAACAGCCCGGTGTCTACGGGGGCGACCGCAAGTCCTTCGATGTGCACATGCATCTCATGGAAGCCTTCACCAATCTCTATGAGGCCACCGGCGATGAGCAGTATAAGGAAGATGCCTGCTACGTCATCGACCTCCTCTTCAAACACATGATTCACCCCGATTTTGGCACCGGTATCGCTCAGTTTTCCCTCGATTGGCAGCCGCTCCGCGCCATTATCTTCAAAAACGTCTGGGGCTCCGACCGGGATGTGGAAGAAGACGACGGTCGCCCGCTGAACAACACCAGCTTTGGCCACAATGTCGAGTTCGGTTGGCTGTTGAAACACTCCATCGACATCCTCGGCCTCGACGTGGAAGACTATCGCCTGCCCATGCAGAAACTTTACGATCACTGTATCGCCCATGGCATCGATTGGGATCGGGGCGGGGTCTATTGCGAAGGACCCCACGATGGGGCCGCTCGGGAGAAAAACAAGGAGTTCTGGCAACAGGCAGAAACGATGGTCGGCCTCCTCGATGCCGCCCTCCTTTATGGCGATGAGAAATACCTCGACGGCTATGAGAACGTCCACCGCTTTGCCATGGACCATGTTATCAATCATAAGGTCGGCGAGTGGTACCCTCTCTTCGATGAGCAAAACAACCGGATGTGGGATTATATGGGCCACGCCTGGAAGATTAACTACCACACGGTGCGCGCCATGATTCAGAGCGAACGGCGCCTGTCTCAACTCCTCGCCAACGCCACCGACTGAGATCCGTCACACGCCTCTCTTAAGACGCCCGCTCCAACACGGAGCGGGCGTCTTTCTTTTGAATGAAGGCCCCGTAAATGCGTGTGCTGCTACGGGTTAAATATCGCACCCCGGACCCTTGATCAAGTTGACAATGGCGGGCGGGAAAGGCAGAATGTTTCTACTGGAACGGTGCCTTGGTGCCGGGGAAGTGCCAACTCTTGGGAAGCACATTGGCATCAGTGGTTTAGCGCAATCTTGATTCGCATGGACGGGTTCGGATCGGCGCGCCCTGTGCCAATGCATTGCAGTAACCGTTCGACAGGACGTACATGCGCAAACAGTCACAAAGTCGCCCATCGATTTCGGCCCTGCTCGGGCTTTTCCTGGGGTTCGCCCCCATACTCTTGTCGGGTTGCCCCCTTGCGAAACCGACTGCCGCCTTCACTGCGTCACCCACCGAAGGCGACGCCCCCCTCACCGTTAACTTTATCGACCAATCGCTCGACGGCGGCGCAGATATCACCTCCTGGCTCTGGGATTTCGGCGATGGCAGTCAGAGTGTCGATCAAAGCCCGGTTCATGTATACACCACCAACGGCTTCTATCGGGTGACCCTGCGTGTCGCCAACAGCAATGGCACCTCCACCGAAACCAAAGAAGCCTTTATCAATGTCCAGGCGGTACCCAATGCCGATTTTACGGCGTCTCCCCGCTCGGGGAACACCCCGCTTACGGTTCAATTTGAAGATACCTCTCTGACCGCACCCTTCGAGGCCACCGCCTGGCGCTGGACCTTTGGCGACGGTGAAGTAAGCACAGAACGCAACCCCGCCCATACCTATATCCAACCGGGGGAATACAACGTATCGTTGACGGTCACCTCAGATGGGGGCACCAACACGGTTACCCGCAATCGCTATATCACGGCCGCACAATTGCCCCAGGTACAATTTGAAGCCACACCCGTCACCGGAGCCGCGCCCTTGGACGTGCGCTTCACGGACATGACTATAGCGGGATCCGCCCCCATCAACTCATGGACATGGGTCTTTGGAGACGGGGGCACCAGCAAAGAGCAAAACCCCACCCACCGCTTTGAGACGCCCGGTGTCTACTCGATATCGCTCACGACCCGCACTGCAGCGGGCGAAATTACCGGCACCATGAACAACCTCATCACCGTGACGCAGGCCCCCACCGCCGCCTTCTCCGCTTCACCCACGTCGGGCGGAACGCCCCTCGTCGTGCAGTTTGTAGACGAGTCCCTCCCCGGTACGGCAGCGATCACTTCCTGGCTCTGGGACTTCGGTGACGGCACCAGTTCGGTCCAACGCAACCCTATCCATGAATTCACCGAAGCGGGGGTTTACGACATCGTACTGACGGTAAGCACCGCAGCCGGCACCAACAGCGTCACCAAGGCGGACCTGATCACCGTTCAGGCCACACCCACAGCGGGCTTTACCGCCTCCGTGCTTCGGGGCACCGTACCCCTGACGGTCTCTTTCCTCGATGCGTCGACCGCAGGAGCAACGCCCATCAGTGGACGGCAATGGAACTTTGGGGACGCCACCACCAGTGGTGAAACGAACCCGGTACACACCTACACGCAACCCGGTGTCTACACGGTTTCTCTGCTGGTCCAGAGCTCCGTGGGTTCCGACATCCATATTGAGACGGCGTTCATTGAAGTCGTTTCCACGCCCGACGCCAATTTCAGCGCCACACCGACTCTGGGAGAGAGCCCGCTGACGGTCACCTTCAGCGACACGTCCATCCCCGGGACCAGCCCGATCACCACGTGGCTGTGGGATTTCGGCGACGGAACCACCAGCGACGAACAGAACCCCACCCGTATCTACACCAATGTGGGCCGCTATACGGTAAAATTAACGGTCACTACGGCCGAGGGATCCGACACCCAGACCCGTATCGACTATGTTACGGTCCAACAACGGCCCGATGCAGAATTCAGCGCCAGTGTCACCCAGGGCACCGCGCCATTGTCGGTCCAGTTTCGCGATGGATCCTCCCCCGGTTCCGAACAGATCACGGGCCGTACCTGGGATTTCGGAGATGGCAATACCAGCACTGCCGAAGACCCCGTACACGTCTATCGGGAGCCCGGTATCTACACGGTCACCCTCAATCTGGACACAACCTCCGGACCGGAGTCTGAACGAAAAGCCGCCTTTATCCAAGTCGACCCGGCGGTCACCTTTACGGCATCCCCGGCAACCGGCCAAGCGCCCGCCTTCGTGACCTTCACCGATACCACCGAAACAGGCGCACTGGCCGTCACGGCCCGCACCTGGGATTTCGGCGACGGGCAAAGCAGTGACGTGATGAATCCCGTGCACCAATACACAGAGCCCGGAAGTTATGACGTTACCTTGACACTCACCACGTCACAGGGCGACGTCACGTTGACGAAAAAAGCCGCCGTCAACCTCCGGCCCACCCCGAGCTTTACGGGAGCACCCCGTTCTGCGGCAGGTGGCCCGCTGGAAGTCCAGTTTGAAGACACCACCGATGCGGGCTCTCTCACACTGAATGGCTGGGACTGGAACTTTGGTGATGGAGGACACAGCGCCCTCCAGAATCCCACGCACACGTTTCAGAGGCCCGGTCTCTATGCGGTCAGTCTGACAGTACTCACCGACATCGGCAACAGCGCCACCACGCGCAGTGGCTATGTGTCAATTCGCCCGGAGGCGGCCTTCTCCGCGAATGTCACGAATGGTGCGGGCAGCCTGGCCGTTCAATTCACCGATGAGACCGATCCCGGCAACCTCACTATCTTGAGCCGTCAGTGGAGCTTTGGCGACGGTGCTTCGAGCACGGTCCAAAACCCGAACCACACCTACACCACACCCGGCACGTATACGGTTTCCCTCACCACGACAAGTAGCGAGGGCCCTGATACCGAGACCAAAGCGGGCTATATTATCGTCACACCACTCGTTCGATTCACGGCCAACGTAGTCCGCGGCGTGGCCCCCCTCGACGTCACCTTTGTGGACCGCACCGACGCGGGCGCGCTAACAATCTCCAAACGCACCTGGGATGTGGGAGAGGGTGACCCCATCGAGGAAGGATCGCCGACCTACCGTTACACCGTGCCCGGCCTCTACGATGTCACCTTAACCGTTACTACCACCCAGGGCGACGCGATGACGACCCGGGCCGGTTTCGTACAGGTACTCCCCGTGCTTACGGCTACCACAGAAATTACGGATGGCGTAGGGAGCGCATCGGTCGTCTTTACGAACGCCACGGATGTAGGCAATTACACCGACGTCTCCTGGCTGTGGGATTTTGGCGACGGGACCACGAGCACGGCCGAAAGCCCCACCCACACCTTCAACACACCCGGTGTATTCGACGTAACCCTGACTATCCAAACGGGTGAAGAAGTGACCACGTCCGCATCGGTGGCAACCATAACCGTGGACCCCATTGCCTCCTTCTCCACCGATACCGACATGGGCGTTGTACCCCTCGCGGTGCAATTCACCGACACCTCCAATATCGGTACGACCACGGTGAGCAATTGGGCCTGGGATTTCGGCGACGGCAATACGAGTACGGCGCAAAACCCCGTTCACACCTACACCAGCGCGGGCTCCTTTGACGCTTCCCTCACCATTACGACGGAAGCGGGCGACAGCACCGTAGCGATGCCCACAACCATCCAGGTTATCCCCGCGCCCGACTTCAGCGCGACCCCGCTCAGCGGGCCCCCAACGCTGGCGGTTTCCTTCACCGATACGACCAACCTGGGCGGCGCCACCTTGAATAGCGTGCTCTGGAATTTTGGCGATGGTGGCACCAGCACGGACGCCTCGCCCACCCACAACTACACCACGCCGGGAACCTATACCGTGTCGCTCACCGTAAATACATCGGAGGGCACGGCTACCGAAACGAAGACGGATTACGTGGCCGTCAACCCCGTCCCTACCTTCACGGCCAGCGCCACCAGCGGGGCATCTCCCTTTACCGTCAACTTCACCGACACCACCACCCTGGGATCGGTCACGCCGACGGCCTATGCCTGGAATTTCGGGGATGGCGGCACGAGCAGCGCTCAGAACCCAAGCCACACCTACGTCGCGGCCGGGGTCTACACCGTCACCATGATTATTACGTCGTCGCAGGGCCAGGTGGTCGCCACCGAAACGGACCTCATCACGGTAAGCCCCGATGTACAACTCAGCACGTCGGCCAGCAGTGGCCCCACGCCCCTCACGGTCACCGTGACCGACATAACGGCCATCGGAAACCTCACCGTCACCGATTGGATGTGGAACTTTGGCGATGGTACGGGCACCACGACGACCCAGACCAATAGCATGAGTCACACCTATACCACGCCGGGCAATTACACGCCCACGCTGACTATCGTTACGTCGGGTGGCAATTTCTCCGGTAGCCTCGCCGCCCCCATTATGGCCAACCCCGTGCCCACCTTCAGCGCAGATTTCCGCTCGGGGCCGGGAACCTTTACCGTCACCTTTACAGATGACACGGCGGGCGGCAGTGTCAATACCACCAGCCGCGCCTGGGATTTTGGTGATGGTGCCACCACGACGACGGCCAATACCACCGTGTCACACACCTACAGCACGGTCGGGACCTACGACGTAACCATGGACCTGACGACCGACATCCAGGGCATGCTCTCAAAGACGGAGACGGACTTCATTACTGCGCACCCGCTGAGCTACGCCGTCACCGGCGGCACCACCGGCACGGTCACCCACGCCATCACCGTCAGCAACACCACCCCATCAAGTGATCTTCCGATCCTGACCACCCAATGGAACTATGGCGATGGCAGCGCCCAGACACCGGCCACGAGCCACAGCTACACCACCGCAGGCTCCTATACGCTCTCCATGATCGTCACTACCGTGCAGGGTAGTCAGACCTACACGGGCATGACCCCCATCAATGTGGCCCCGGTCGTCAGTTTCACTACGGATGTGGACGAAGGGCCCGCAGTCATGGATGTACTCTTCACCGATACCACCACACCGGATTCCGTGGTGATAACCAGCCGCACCTGGGACTTCGGCGACGGCACCACCGTCGTGGTCAATGCCCCCACCACGACCGTCTCCCACCAGTACACCAATACCGGCACGACCACGGCGATAAGTCAAGCCAAGCTCACCCTCAACACCAACATCGGGGATGTTGAAAGCGCCACCGCCCAGTCCATTACGCTGCACCCTATCAACTTCAGCGGAAACGTCACCAATCAGCCCCACGACCTGAATGTCACCTTTACCGATAACACCGCGGTCGGTGACCTGACCATCACGTCGCGCAACTGGGACTTCAAAGATTCCGATACGGCGACGACGGCCGGCAACACGACCAGCCATATCTATGTCGAGCCGGGAAGCTACCCCGTGGAGCTGACGATCACCACGTCGCAGGGCAACATGGCCACCGGCACCATCAGCAGCAATATACTCGTGCGGCCTGTGGTGAAGTATTTCGAGACTTCCGTCGTAAAAGGGCCCAAGCCCCATACGGTCAATTTTGAAGACCAGACCTTCCTCGGAAACCTGACCGGTGTCTCACGACGATGGACCTGGGGTGATGGCACCACGACAACCGTCGCAGGGACGACCACCAGCCACACCTACACCACGGCGGGTTGTTTCGACGCCACCATGGAGCTGGTAACCAACGAGGGCACCTTTAGCGACAACAGTTTCGCGGTGCGTGTCACGGCCGAGGAAATTTCCACCTTTACCCCCCCGACCACGGCAAACAACGGTCAGGCGGGCATCATGTTTGACCTGAATGCCCTGAAGAATCTCCGGGTCGATTCCATTACGTTGAATTTCAGCACCTCCGGCCAGACCGCCAATGTTCGCACCTACGCCTCGGCATCGAGCTCGATCGGAAACGAAAACAATGCGGGCGTTTGGGCGTTCCAGGGAGACCTCAGTGTAACGACCAGCACCGCCACGGAGGTCGATATCCCGAATATCAGCATGTCCAGCGGAAATCGCTTCGGGTTTTATCTGCTGAACATTCTCTCGGGAGGCACAAGCCCCACCCTCCGGTATCAGACCGCCTCTACATTCGACAGCTTTAACGACGGCAACATCCGCATATTTACCAATGCTGGGCGGGCCCTCGGCTCTGCCAATGACTTTGACGGCGCTATTTTTTCGCCCCGACACTTTGTAGGTACCATTCAATATATCCACGAACTTACCTGCAACCTGAAATCTGGCGGCATGGCCCTCCAGGCCAACGCCCGCACCGCCCACCTCGGGTCCAAACCGACGGGCCAATCCTCCGTTTACGCCGAGCCTCATCGCGAAGCGCCCACCGCCCTTACCCCCGATGGCGGACGGGTTTCCTTGGGCAATTACAGTGCCCTCGGCGGGCAGTATCATGAGCAGCTCTTGATTAAGACCAACGCCCAACTGGACGTGCTGTGGGAACTCGACCTCGAAGGCTTCGCCTTCGATCGGGTACAAGACATCGACGCCCTGCCAAGCGGGGATTTGATTCTTAGCGGAGCCACCTCACTCGACGGACTTCCAGAAGAAGCCCTCCTGGGGCGCCTCGATTCAGACGGCAATCTCCTTTGGGAGCAGGTGCTTCCCGACGTCGACGCGTCAAACCTACGTGCGATTGCGGGAACCACCCACGGTGACCTCGCCGTGCTGGTCGCACAGCCCGTGGAGAATGGCGCTTTCGAACCAACGGTCTACCGGCTGGATGCCTACAGCAACCTGTTGTGGACGGCGACGCTCCCCCCTGTCTATCTGGATTCAGGCTGGGGAATCGCTGAAGGAGGGGATGGCAGCCTCCTGATCTACGGCAGCACGGTCCAACCTCCCCAAGACACGACCGCCTGGACCCAACGTCTACTTCCCGATGGCACCCTGGCACCTGTGGGCACCCGATAGGCACTACAACACGTAATCAATTCAGCGGCGGGGAACTATGTCGTCCTGCGCCCTTTTTCAAAACACCCCATACACCCCAACGGAGTCGCTTACATGTTTTCACGCTTCAAGGCCTTGCCTTTCCAGACCCCTTCACCCTTAGTGCGCAACCTGGTCGTCGCCGCCTTCGTCCTCCCCGGTCTCAGCGCCATGGCGGCCATCTCCCCCAACGACTTCGAAGGCTCCGATGTGGAGCGCATCAACCAGGCCATTGAGGCCGCTGCGAAAACCGGCGAGCGCGTCGTCGTTCCCCGAATCAACCAATCCGCCGAGGGTGACCGCCCTCTGTGGCTCCTCGACTCGGCCATCCTGGTTCAGAGTAATACCTACCTGGAGCTGGAAAACTGCCACATCAAATTGTCCGACCAGTCCCGCGACAACATCATCCGCAGCGCCAATTGCGGGATGGGCATTACCGACATTCAACCCATGACCAACGTAAGCATCGTGGGTATCGGCCGCGTCTTGCTGGAGGGGGCAGACAATCCCCGTTCTACCGGTGACAGCGCGAAAACCCTGGGCAAGCGCACCTATGGCACCGACGCGGGCGTGGAAGGAAAGAGCCAGACCGGTGACTGGCGCAACATCGGCATCCTTATGGCCTACGTGGAGCATTTCCGTATCGAAAATCTCTTCATGAAAGATGCCCACTCCTGGACCATCTCCCTGGAACGTTGTGCCTACGGCGTGATCCGCGACATCGAATTCTCGGCCCGGGAAGGCAAAGAGGTAAACGGGAAGTTTGAAACCTTTCTTAACCAGGATGGCCTCGACCTCCGCCAGGGCTGCCACGACATCGACATTTCCAACATCAGCGGCCACACGGGCGATGATCTTATCGCCCTGACCAATATCATCAATGAGAACTACGGCGCGGGAAGCCCAGACTACATCATGGTCAGCACCCCCAACAACCGCGGTGACGGCAAAGACGACATCCGCAATATCGTTATCCGCAATGTGCGGGGCTACACGGCGGGCGGACACCACATCATTCGGCTGCTGAACGCCAGTGGCCTGAAGATTCACGATGTCATCATTGATGGCCTCATTGACACATCGACTGGAAGGAACGCCAAGGCCGCCGTTAAGATCGGAGATTCCAACCCCGTCTGGGGAGGCGTCACGCCCCTGGGCGATACCTATCACATCTTCATCACCAACATCGTCAGCCGGGCAAAACACACCGTCCTCATCGGCGGCTCTCTGTCGGAATCGTCCATCTCCAATGTCATCAAGTATGGTGCCGCGGGCGAACCCATCACCTACCAGTCAGGCGAACAATATGTGCGTAATGTCATGATCACCGACGTACAGCTCATGACCTGGGAAAAATAGCCGGGCCCATCGTCCCGGAACAGCAGGCCCGCGACTGCCCCTTGGCGTACGATGCCTTCTTCAGTATGAAACAACCATCTCAACGGAGTCTCTTACATGTTTTCAGGATTCAGGGCCAATCTTTCTCCGATGGCTTCCCGCTTAGTACGCAACCTGTTCGTCACCACACTCGCCCTCCCCGGCCTGAGCGCCGTGGCCGCCATCTCCCCCAACGACTTTGAAGGCTCCGATGTCGAGCGCATTAACCAGGCCATTGAGGCCGCCGCGAAAACCGGCGAGCGCGTCGTCGTCCCCCGCATCAACCAATCCGCCGAGGGCGACCGACCACTCTGGCTCCTCGACTCGGCCATCCTCGTCCGGAACAACACCTACCTGGAACTGGAAAACTGCCACATCAAATTATCCGACCAGTCCCGCGACAACATCATCCGCAGCGCCAATTGCGGTATGGGCATTACCGACATCCAGCCCATGACCAACGTAAGCATCGTGGGTATTGGCCGGGTCTTACTCGAAGGGGCGGACAACCCCCGCGCTACCGGCGACAGCGCGAAGACCCTGGGCAAGCGCACCTATGGCACCGATGCGGGAGTCGAGGGCGAAAGCCAGACCGGTGACTGGCGTAACATCGGCATCCTTATGGCCTTCGTGGAGCAATTTCGTATCGAAAACCTATTCCTTAAAGACGCCCACGCCTGGACCATCTCCCTGGAACGCTGCGCCTACGGCGTCATCCGCGACATCGAGTTTTCCGCCGGGGAAGGCAAAGAGGTAAACGGGAAGTTTGAGACGTTCCTCAACCAGGATGGCCTCGACCTGCGGCAGGGCTGCCACAACATCGACATTTCCAACATCAGCGGCCACACGGGCGATGATCTCATTGCCCTGACGAATATCCTCAACGACAAGAAAAGCGCGGGAAGCCCCGACAGCACCATGGTCAGCGCGCCCAATAACCGCGGTGGCGGCATGGACGATATCCGCAACATTGTTATTCGCAATGTGCGGGGTTACACGGCGGGTGGCCACCATATCATTCGTCTGCTGAACGCCAGTGGCCTGAAGATACACGATGTCATCCTTGACGGCCTCATTGACACGTCGACGGGAAAGAACGCCAAGGCCGCCGTTAAGATCGGAGATTCCAATCCTGTCTGGGGTGGCGTCACGCCCCTGGGGGATACCTACCACATCATGATAAGCAATATCGTCAGCCGGGCCCGCCACACCATTCTCATTGGCGGCTCCCTGTCGGAATCGTCGATTTCCGATGTCATCAAGTATGGTGCCGCTGGCGAACCCATCACCTATGAATCAGGCAAAGAATATGTGCGCAATGTCATGATCACCGACGTGAAGCTCATGACCTGGGAAAAATAGTCGGTGCCGTCATCCACCCACGATGCTTGCATCGGGAGACCGCACCTTATAATCTAATGAATCCCAAAAACATCGACCCCACTCGACCCGAAAGGCATACAACCCATGTCCGTACAACTTGTCGCACTGATTGCACTTTTGGGAGTCAATCTGCCAACGGGCTCTGCACCCGAGCCCATACCCTTTCCCCACTTCCCCGATACGTTGCACACCTTCGTCTGGCGCAACTGGTCCCTCGTGCCCCTGGAACGTATGGCGAAGACGGTCGAAGCGACCCCGGAAGAACTTCTCGCCGTGGGTACGGCCATGGGACTCCCGACTCCGCCCGCCATTGACGCGGAACAACAGGCCCGCTCCTACATCACCGTCATCCGACGGAACTGGCATCTCCTGCCCTACCCCCAGTTACTCACACTCCTCGATTGGGATGCGGAGAAGCTGGATTTCGTATTGCGGGAAGACGACTTCCTCTTCATCAAATTCGGCAGCCTGAAACCCAATTGCCCGCCGGTAACCTATACGCCCCCTTCCGAGGCGACCCAGGCCGCCGAAGCAAGAATCGCCCAATGGGTCAAGACGGCCTTTCCCCAGGGTATTGCCGATACGGAGGAGCCCCTCTTCGCCTTCGTCGAACACCTGAGCGCGCCCTTTGATGGCGCTGCACCCCAAGCCAAGGAACAACACTTCAACCCCCGCTATTGCGCCCCCTATTTCGGCCTCTATGGCGACCCCCTGGAAAACTCGGAGATTGACCCCTTCCCCCCCGCGTAGCTCGAACGGGTGAAGGCCTCCGGCGTGAGCGCCATCTGGATGCCGGTCCTCCTCTATCAATTGACTCCCTTCCCCTGGGAACCGGAAATGAGCGAAGGACACGAAGAACGCCTGGCCTACCTCAAT
>JAUIMA010000699.1 GCA_030432675.1 Candidatus Hydrogenedentota bacterium
AATAGCCAACAACTCCTCGGCGGCCATCCCTCCCAGTACGTCGATGAGCAGGCTGTCTACACCGACGCCCTGACCACAGGTCCGCTTACGGAAGCTGTAGGCCTTAAGCGCATCAGACTCGTCCAGGATTACTTCAATTACTTCCGTCACATCTTTACAGGGCATCCTGGTAGGCTTTCTCCACTTTCGCAGCAAAGACGAAGTCACTTTCCGTGAGTCCGTCTATTTTGTGGGTCCACATGGTCACGCCGACCTTGCCCCAGGCCGTAAGGATGTCCGGGTGATGGTTTTCGCTTTCCGCAATGGCACCCACCGTATTGGTGAAGGCCAAGGCACCCGCAAAATCCTTGAATTTATATTCCCGCTCCAGATGATGTTCCTCCACCACCTGCCAGTCGCTCCCCAGTTGTTCATGAAGGAGGCTAAGGTCCTCCCCTTTCAACGGCGCGACACCGCCTTTGCAGGGAATACATTCCTTTTCGGCCAGTAGGTCACAGGCTGAGCTCATGAAATCCTCCTTTGCTGGTTTGGTCGCTGTTATACGTCGAATACTTTGGGCGGCTTCGCATACCAGAGATTGAGGTCGTCGTGGTCGCCCAGCATTACCTCGCCCAGGGTCAGGCTGTAGGGCTCGTCCCCATCGCAGTGGTAGGTAATCTCCGCTCCGACAATATCCCATGTGCCGTCTTCCGGTCCGCTCAGGATAAGGGTGTGGGGAAAGCTCTGGGGATGGGCGACGGCCTGCAAAGTCTCACCGGGACCGGTGCCCCCTTCGTAATCGTCAAATTCCAAGGGAAAGCCATTGATGCTATATTTAGGAACGGCGCCGGGACCACTATCGCCCGTTTGCAGTACCAATTGAAACGTGTCTAATCGGGGCATGTCTACATTCCCATTCCGGCGGGCAGTTCCTTAAAGAAAGGATTGGTGCCCGAAGTGTGATCGGTTTCGTCCAACACGGCACCCAGCTCCGGGACCGCGCCGCGGAAAGCGCCTTCGATGCCCGAGCGGAGTGTGATCGTGGAGGCGGCGCACCCGTGGCACCCGCCGCCCATGGTGATGTACGCTGTGTTGCCCACCACACGGTTGAGCGTGATAACCCCCGAGTGCGAGGCGATGCCCGGGTTAATCTCTTCGTCAATGACCTTCTGAAGCTCTTTGGCAATGGTGGCCTCATCAGCGATGCGCGCCTGGTAGTCCGGGTCGAGCACGGGCATCCCGCTCTTCAGGTGGGCGCGAATCTGGGCACCAATGCGTTTGGCCACCTCTTCCCAGGGGCTGAACTCCGTCCCATCCCGCGAGACCGTGACCGTCATCCCATGGATAAGCACCGTCGCGATTCCGCCGAGGTCGAAAATGGCCGCAGCGAGAGGCGCACTTCCATAAGCCGTGTCGGCGTCGGGTGCCCAGAAGGACAAGCCATCCAAGAGGGGCCGGTCCACCAGGAAGGTGCAGCCGTTTGCCTGGGGCTCCATTTTGGCCTTAATAACAATATCATCACTATAGCCACTGGCCTCCGACTCATCAACCACGATGGGGGCATTGACCACCCGCCGCTCTTTGGGCAGGGGCTCATCCTCGTCGTCGTCCTCTTCCACCACGTCTTCGATGGGTTCCGGGGCCGTGGACTTCGGGCTGTCCTCTTCGGACTTGAATACCTTGGAAAACCAAGAAGGCATCTTTTTTCTCCTTCTGTATCGTTCAGTCGCATGAAAACCGCAACACTAACGTAGACAATTCTAATGCCCATTTCATTCCCGGGTCGACAACAACGGCGGACCTGAGCAAGATATAAGGCACGTCAATCTTTGGTGGTTTTTTCCACCGTATTTTTCCCTAGCAAACGTTCCAGCAGGGTATCGGGGGACTCATTATACACGCCCGGCGCAATCCCTTCGTCTTCCGCCTCGCGGTGAATGAAGCGCTCGAAGCCGTCGTAACACCAGGGCTCCTCAATTATCAGGCTTGGCGCCAACTCCGCCCCCGTCGCCAGCGTCCGTTCCCAAACGACTTCACCGTCGACGGTGCCGGTCACCCGCTCGAAACAGTCACTCGGCCAGGCACCCACTTCTGTGAGGTCACTCTCGTAGAAATAGGTTCCGCCCCCTTCCAATCCAAAGAGGTAAATGAGATAGTCATCCTCGTCAACCACGATTTCGGTCGCCGTAACAACCTGGATACGGGTCACCGCAACCTCATTCAATTCCAAGAGGGCCTGGCGTTTGGGCTGCATCGCCATCGCCTGCCCATAGGCCTCCCGTGCCT
>JAUIMA010000140.1 GCA_030432675.1 Candidatus Hydrogenedentota bacterium
ATCACTGCCAATGCCTGATGGTGTGAAAGCAAAACTGCTCGAACACTTGATTGAGCCATTTGGTGATGAAGAAAACACAAAAGCATTCTGGGATGAAGTCGGTACGACCTTGTACTTGATTGAGGAAGGGGATACCAACGAAACCTTGAGTGAAGAATCTGAGGAAGATCTGCACTTCCTTCGCTTTGTTACTAACTACCCTGAATGGGTGCTGTTGTTAAACGATGCGCAGCTACTTGCAACTACAGAGAAGGTGGTGGATAAGGGAGTCGTTCCTTTTCCCGTGGTAGTGCCAGGGATGCCCAGCGACGACAAAATTTGCCCATGTCGCGTCAGACTCCCTGCCCCAAGGGCCTCTAAGGTCTAAGAATATCCAATAGATACAACAATTCTAGTGACTATTCCATTCCCGATCAATCTTTCCCCGGGGAGGGGTGAACGTGCCGCACGGGAGGGGCTTGGCGACAGGCACAACGCCACACTCCCCCGCATAGAGTTATTCGTGAGAGACCCAAAAAAGTGTGCATCGGGCGTAGAAAAACCGTGAAAAAACCGGTTTTCGTCGGCTTTTTACTATCGCCCCGTTGCATGATCAGCTGCGTGCAATGGATGGGGTGCCCGCAGGAAGGGTTTTTCTTGGTGTTGGATGTTCTTTAAGGTGTTGTAAATAAAAGAGTTGAGCAGAAAGGTTGTGTTGTGGCGGGTGGTGTGGAACGGCCGCCTATTGAATACATCCCCGCGCTGCGGCGCGTCCATACGCGATCAGACGGGGATCCCGGTCTCCGGCTTGCTGGATGAATCGCCGGATGGGCTCGCTGGCCGGCGGGTAGTAGGCCACCATATGGCCCAGACCATGGAGTCCACTCTCCACGCAGGCCACGTTGGGCAGGGTGAGGGCATAGGCCATCACGTCGGTGAGCGCCTCGTAAAGTGCCCCGCGCTGGGGGATGCCTTCACAATAGCTCAGAGGCGTGATGTCCCAGATCATGTAGCAGAACATATTCAGCGGATTGCCCGGTTCGTTGAGGTGGCCGAGGACGGGCGCGCACCGTGGCGCATAGCAATCGGCGTAGAGGTGTTTGATGGCGTGAATGGCTTCCACCCGTTGGGCGATGGGTACGATGCCCTCCCGAAGGGCCAGGGCGCAGTCGGTGCATCCCGTGTCAAAGATGGCGCTGATACCCAGGGCAATCTGCCAGTCGCTGTAGGCCGCCAGATCACGGGGGATGTGGGTCAGCAGTCGGGTGACGAAGGCCACGTTGTCCGCGTCGGTATTTTCCGTGGCACGCTCCCGATCCCAATCCAGGTCGAAGCGCCAATCCCCCCGTGCCTCGTCATGGTCGAAGAGGGCGCGGAGCCAGGCGTCGTAGCGCGCTTCGAAGGCGGCTTCACTCATGGGCTATCGGGTTCATAGCCGCGGGGTCCGATTTTCTCGTGGGGAATGGGCTTAAAGCCGAGCGCATAGGCCTTGGACTCCGGTGCGAGTGTGTATGCCTTGTCGGCGAGGGTGCTGAATTGGGGGTCGGCCCAGACAGAATGGCGGTCGTGGCCCGTTTCCAGCCATTGGGCCCACGTGCCCTCGGGGGTAATCGACCTATCGCCGGTGGCGAGTGCGGGGTCGCCATAGCACCAGTAAAGGTTGTGGTCACATTCCGACAGGCGGTCGGGACGCCACGTTTGGTCGTAGGAATACCACAACGTCGTTTCCGGATCCTGGTAGCCCACGATGTTGTGCTTGAAGGTGTTGCCCGCCATGAAATCATCCCGGGGCTGAAGGCGGAGTTGCTGCTCGGATGCGTTGAGGAAGATGTTGTTCTCGATGCGGTTATTTTTCCCGCCGTGGATGCAGAAGCCGCCAATGACCGTGCCGTCCACCATATTGCCGATGACATCGGTGCCGCTGCTGTAGTCGTCGAGGTAGATACCCCAGGTGAAGTGGGGGGACATGATTTCCCCTTCCGGACTGCACTTGAGGCCCACCACATTGCGGATGAGGTTGTAACGGATGATGTTGCCCGAGTCTTTCCGGTCACGCCCGAGGGTTTCGATGGCCCCGGTGTCGTTGGTCTCCAGGTTGGTGTCGATGATGGCGTTGTATTCCACGATGTTGTTGTGGGAGTAGTTGTCTTCACTGAAGGACTTGAGCGAGACGCCATAGCGGGGTACGCGCTGAATGCGGTTGTGGGCGATACGGTTTCCACTGCCCGTGGTGATAAGGGCACCCGCCACGTGCTTGTAGATTTGACCAAGGTCTTCCATGGTGTTGGCGGCGATGAGATTGTCGTACGCCTGGGTGGCCTTGTTTCCCGTCATGATAACGCCGCCCTGACCAATCTTCGTGAGGGTGTTGCGGGTAATGGCAATGTCGTGACTTTGCCCCGTTAAATGGGCCCCATAGCCTCCCAGGAGGGTGAAGGTGTTTGCCGTGATCTCGCAGTGGCGCGCCCGGGTAAAACGGAGTGCCCCGTCGGCGGGGCTGTAGGTGTGGCCGAGGGTATAGGTCGAGTCCATGAAGGTGAGCCCTTCGATGTGGACATGTTCCACGTAGGAATCGTCTGTGCCTTCAAAGCTGATGAGCCGATCCATGACCGGGGCCACGACGTCCACGTCGGACATGGGGCCGCTGGGTGGCCAGTAAAGTACCTGCTTGTTCTCGCGGTCCAGATACCATTCGCCCGGACTATCCAGCGCGGCGCGCGTGCCGGCCACGTAAAAGCGGTTGCCGGGACGAATCTCCTGGGGGCTGTCGACGAAGAGGGTGGCCTTCGTGGCATCGGCGCCCTTGATGGGAATGATGGTGTTCACCCATCCCCAGGCGGGGAAGATGTGGAGATCGGCGCCCTCCCACGAATCCCAGTCGGGAAAGTCGCTATTATCCATGATAAGGCGGTCTTTCAGGCCCTTGGGCTTGGCTTCACCCACCTTGATTTCCGCGCCGTGTTTGGCGACGCAGCTTTCCGCCTGTATGACCAGGGCGTGGCCTGCGTTGGGCGGCGTAAGCGTGTATTCACCCGTTGCATCGATGGCGATGGCATCCTTCGGGTGCCATGTGGGGTCATTGGAAAAGACGAAGGCGTCCAGCTGGATACCGCCGCCTTTCTTGTTCTCCCAGTAGACCCGCTGCGTGCCTTCCGCAACGGAGAGCATGGCCGCCTTACCCCAACGCGCCGAAAACCAGCCGTCCGTATCCGGCAGGTCAACCATGGGCGCTTCCGGCCCATCCACGATACCGATGACCGTCTGGTTGTCCATGTTTTCCCGGTTGTAGGCCTTCATCTTGTGGCCGTAACGAACCCAGACCGTGTAGTCACCGGATTCGGGAAAGGGGACGTCCCATTCGAGACGATTGCCTACGGTGTGCAGGTTGCTTACCTCCACGCCGAAGAGGCCCCCGTCCTGGAGCGCTGTAGTTTGTCGGGCGAAAAGCCAACCGCCCTTGCGGGGTAGCTCCGGGTCGAAGTTGGGATGCCGGGCCTGGATGGCCGAATCGCCGCCGACGCGAAGGCTGCGGAAGTCCCACGTGACGCCAGGCACCTCCGGCAAATCGGCTGCCCAGAGTGGGCCGTCCGTCTGGCGCCAGCCGGTAATGGGCAGCCCGCCGCTGAGAATAGGCGCTTCGCCGGGGTAGGCCGCGATGGTCAGAGGGGACTCCGCCGTACCCGAATCGGCGGGGGTGAGGGTGAGGGGTTTGCCGAGGAAGTGGGTACCCCCGCGCAGGAAGATTTTTACCGGCTGGGTGATGTGGCCGCTGGCGCGCACATCACGCGCCGTGTCCACCGCTTTGTGCAGCGAAGCGAAAGGACCATCCGAGGCGTCTCCATTGGCGTCGGGAAGGGTGCCGGACCAGGTGTCGTCGCCGTTGGGGGCGACGTAATAGGTGTGGCCAGCCTGGGCGGATGCCGGGTAGAGGAAAGCAAGGGCGGCGATGGCCAGGAAAAGAAACTTCACAATAGATACTCCATCGAATGGGGGAAACGCGGCAGTGCGCTGGCATAGCGGACGACGGGGCCAGCATACAAAACGGAGGCAACCGCTGTACAACGGCACCGTCCCTCGCGGCGTACGTCGGCCCTATCTGCCTCATGTCCTACGACATAAAAAATGGCGAGCGCCTTCCTCCAACCCATGGCCGCCCGCTGGGAATTTTCAACCGCCCCGAAGCTTGCGGAGAATCCGCTGGAAGAAAGTTTCCCTGCGCCCCATGTTCTGCAAGGCCCGAAGCTGGGCCTGCATGTCCTTGCCTTCTTTCGTGCCCAGGAAGCCCTCCCAATTTCGCGAGAAGGTTTGGCCCTTCTCCTGCAGGTCCTGGGGCAGGGCGTCATAATTTACGCCCGAATTGTCTACATCCGTGTCCTGCAAATGGGGCAACGTTTCGAGAACCGACACGTCCGTGACCCCCGTGCATCCGTTCAGACCGACCCGTCGGAGTTCGGGTAGCCTTCCCAGGGGCGTCACGTCGGTGATGGCCGTACCGCGGTCCAGTTCGAGTGTCCTGAGGACCCGGAGCTCGGTCAGGGGGGAGAGATCGCGGATATTCGGACAGTCGCGGAGATACAGCGTCTGGAGTTTTCGCAGCGGTGTCAGGAAGGCAAGGTCTGTCATTTCTACGCCATCGTCGAGCCAGAGTTCCTCCAGATTGACGAGTTGGCTTACGGGAGTAAAATCACTAATCTTGGGGCAATTCCAGAATCGCAGCGTCTTCAGGTTGGTGAGTGCCGCGAGGGGCGCAATGTCGGTAATCTCCGTGGCGAAGGCGAAAGTGAGTATCTCCAGATTTTTCAGCGCCGCCAGCGGGCCCAAATCGATCCCCGCCACATCGCCGCCAATCTTCAGTTCCCGGAGCTTTGAGAGGGACGCGAGGGGCGTCAGGTCACGCAGTCCCGGACAGTTATCCAGTTCGAGTTCTTCCAGGTTTTGCAGGGTGGCGAGGGGGGACAGGTCTTCCAGGTTGACGCACATATTGAGCTTCAGCCGGGTCAGGTCCGTCATCTCCGCCAGGGGCGAAAGGTCGCGAACCCGCGCGCCCCAAGGCTCCATGAACATATTGAACTTGCGGATAATATCCTCCTGAACCTCCGGCACGGCCAGGGGATTCTCCGCCGATTCAAAGGCCTCGCGAACCCGTTTCATGCGCTCCATTTCGCGCGCCCGATCTTCCTTCCTCATGGTAGTCCCTCGTCGTTGCTTTGGTGGATGGTTAATGGATACCGCAGGTCGAACCAGTGTAAAGTCTGCCGGAATCGGGGCGCAAATGGGGAACATGGAGCGCTGGACGGAGACGCGCCGTGGTGGGCGACCCGCCGACATTGTGCGAAGAGGGCAAATGGGTCATTGTAAGTGTTCGGCTGGGGATTTTCGGAGAAGGGAAGTGCACACGTTTGGTGGAGATAGCGATGCTCCCTGTCCTGGTCAAATCAATCGGCTCATCTCTGTGCCTCATACGACACAGAGGATGGCGTATGAAATCCAATATCCTATGGGGGTGCCACCCTTACGCGGAGGAGCTTACGGGTGTAGGGTCTCAAGACACCCGTAAAGCCACTCGTTCCTCGTGTCTGTAAGGGCGGCACCCGGGACATCTCTTTGAAAGGAACAGAATAGAACGCCCGATTCTATCAGGACAAGTTTCACTTCGTCCCAATAACAAAACAAAAGACGTCTTGCTTGCGGATAAACGGCGTCTCAAGCAAGTCGCTTTCGCCGACGACGAATCCGCCCCAGCGGACTGCTTCGTCGCCCCAGTGGGCGCGCTTGATGGCGTTCACGGCGCTGTCGCGGATGTCATGGACCGGCTCCCCGGCAACCGTGAGCGTGGGGCTGCTCATGTACATGCCGTCCCGTTCCGTTTCAAACTGGAAGCGGACCGTGTTGGCTTTTTCGAGGCGACCCGACGGGATGGTGAAGGCATAGTCTTTGGTCGCGCCGGGGGTGAGTTCACCGACCGTTGCGCCGTTGAAGAGGACCTGCACCGTGCCCGCAGGCGGGTTGGCCTTCCGATTGCTATGGGCCGCCGTGCTGAAGCTGAGGGTGGCGTCGGTCGGAATGCCGGCCGAGGTGCCGCCGTTGACGACGACCACATCCTGGGTCCGGGTTTCTTTGCTGAGGGCACTGCGCACGTGGAGTTGATGGAGGCCATCGGGCAGCGTGGTGGTATCTACGGTCTGGCGGAAGACGGCGCGGTAGAAGGGCCGACTTGTTTCCGCCATGTCCACCCAGGTCTCGCCATCGAGCGAAAGCTGAAGGCCTTCCCCGTCTTCCGGCTGGACCAGATGGGCCTCGACCACCACGGAGCCGTTCCACGCCGCACCGACAACGTGGGAGGTGATGGCGACCCGTTGACCGAGCCCCTTGTAGAAGGCCTCCATCTTGTCGCCCGTTACGTGGTAGATGAGATAGCCCTGGGGCCGCAGGTCGGGACAGAGCTGGTTGCACTTGGGGTTCCACCAACAGCCCGCCAAGGCCCCCGCCGTGCGGTAGGGGACCTCGTGGTGTTTTTCGCTGACCACGTGGATATCGCCGGTCATCTGGAAGCGCACATCATAGGTTGCGGCCATCTCCTGGAAGCCGGGACACTGTTCGACCAGGTCGGTTTCCGAAGCCGTGACCACATGGGTGCCCTCGCTGCGTTTCGCCATGTCATCCTTCATCCAGGCCGTGTGCATGGGCTGGATTTCCAGCGTGGGGTATTCCCGGCCGTGGAGCTGTCGCTTGCCCAGGTGATAGCTGCTGTCGATGGACATGAAGTGGATCTGGCCGTACTCGAAGGAAAAGAAATTGGGGCCCAGGAACTCCCAGTATTGGGGTTTCCCCGAACGATGGTCGCCCCGTGGGAATTCGTCCAGCCGGTAAGACGAATCGGTGTGGTCCCCCGCGACATGGTAATGGGGCATGGTGAGATTGTTCATGATGCCCACATAGTTACGAAAAAACGCGTCGCCGGTCTCCGGCCTGTCCGAAAGGGTCTTGCTGAGGTTGATGAGGTCGCCACTGTTGATCACAAAGCGGGGGGGCGGCATCAGTCCGTTGACCTCACGAACGAAGGCGCTCAGGCCCGCCGTGGAAACGGGGTCGTTGCTGGTGTGCGTATCGGACACGTTGATGAAGGTGTACTCGGCCTCGTTCTCCGCCATATCGAGGGTGAAATTCACTTCTGCGGACACGGGCTGATACCACGGGCCCTTCACGTCGTACCCCGAGGGGCGGGTGATGTAGACGAACACGGCGTTGGGATTGGGCGTGAGCGTATAGGCCCCCGCTTCGTCCGTCTTGACCACCGAATAGCCATCCGTAACAGAGACGCCTGGCACCCCCGCATTGAAGCCGATGTTGACATCCACCACGAGGCCCGTGACCTGTTCGGGGACGGGCACGCCATAGTTGGGCTTGGGTGTTTCGGGCAGCACGAGGGGGAGGATATCCTGTGCCACGATGGGCAGCAGGCAGAGGACAGACACGAGGGCAGTGAGTAGCTTTATCACAGGGACAGCTCCAACGGTGAGGTTGTGGTGGTCGGGCCAGACTACGGGGCACCGCCCCTGCGGCAACGGGAAACCTGCACAGCATACGAAATGGGGCGGGGCGCTGTACAGGGGGATATGATGACGCGGAAGATAAAGCGTGGCACCCTGAGGGTCGCTTCACCGTTCTCATGACATCTCGTTGAAGGACGTGGACTTTGCGTCGGGCAAGATTCCCATCTGTTGCCGGTAAATAGTTGTCACAGCTGAATATGTTGTAGACGGGATTCTTGCGCAGGATGTATATGTGATTCCTTGTTAACCTATTAACATGGCACGATTTACCTAAGTCCGTCAATAGTTGGACCGATACTTGCAGCCAATAAAGTTCATAGAGTGGTTAGGGCTACCAACGAAATCTAATCGGAGGAGTATAGAATGAAGAATTTTTTGACGTTATTGCTTTTTTGCATGGCGGTGTTACCGGCTTCCGCGTCACTCATTGGTGATGATATTGACGCACGATGGCAGTTTGTGCCGGGCGGCTTCGATTTTTCGGAAACTTTTACCGTTGGTCCTGGGATTGAGGGAAACCCGTGGGTGAACACGCTGTTGGACATTTCCGCCAGTGCGATTTCCATCGACTACGATGGTGCCGGATTTACCGGCCAGGGTGTCGGGAGTATATTTACGTTTTCTGATTTGGATTGGGTGGGCACGCCTGGACACATTGTGGACGTATTAGTTTCGACGAACTGGATCGGTTTTGACGATAGCTTTATAACGTTCGGAACGGACTGGATTGAGATAGACTTTCTCGACGACGTCAGTTTCGACGGGGGTACTGATTTCTTCGTGATGGAAATCGTTGCCAGTCACAACAACCCCATTCCCGAACCGATGACTCTTTCCCTTCTCGGAATGGGAATCGCGGGGCTTGCCGTACGTCGTCGTTTTTCGGCATAGTTCCTCTCTACATCCTAGATTGATATTTTCACCCCAGCGGCTTCGGTCGCTGGGGTTTGTTTTTTGGCAGAGATTCAGCCGCCTTGATCTACGCGGGCAAGCTTGATCACTTTCCCGTGGCACCCGTGGCCGTCTTGTCCATCATTTCGTGCCGTTTGATGGCTTGGCGTGTGCATTGTGTCAGACAGGTCGTTAGATCCGCCGCAGGAGGAAATGTCTACCCCCTGTTGGGTGGACTTTTGGAGAGACCAGCAGAGAGACCTGGCGGGGCGTCGCGAGATATGGAGCGCCGGTCGAAGACGCGCCATGGTGGGCGGCCCGCCGGCACAGCGCAGGAGGCGCAAAATTCAGCAATCGCAAACCGTTAACGCCGTTCTCGGAGCAGTGCGCGGCTCCAGAGGTCCTCGTCGCCCGTCCTATCCATTCCATCCATCTGTATGGTAGGGCCGAAGGTGTTTAACGTAACCCACATCATGTTCGGCCGATTCCTGAAAATAATGGTAGAGCCATTCTTCAATCGAATCGGCGCACCGCTCCACCGTCCATTGGCTATAGTCCGGCACGTGCCCTGGCCAGTGAGACGGCATACCGAAGGCGTGTTCGCAACTTACCATCGAATGGGTGCCGTCGGGGGCCAGCAACAGATGCCAATTACAGCAGCCTTGGCCCTCGGTAAAGGCGAGGAAGACGAGGGAATCCAGATTGCTCGGGAGCCGCCACAGCTCTTCCGGCATCTCCATCCATATGCAATTGTGATGGAGTCGATCCACCCAGGCATCTGTTTCCACAAGCTGGCGAAATACATTCGGAATGACGAAACCCTGCGCTTCGGCTTCCGCGGCGCGCGCGTGAAAAGTGTCACGGCGTTTCTGGTGAACCTCGGGTGCGCTTGGACGGATAAACGCCGCAGCCTGCATGGCGATATAGTCCTGGGGAACGAGCTGTCCCCCCAGATATCGTTCCGCCAAATCCTCGATTACGGGTGTTATGGATATCGGCTTGGGGAGGTGATCAAAGATACACTCCTCCAAATTTGGCGGAAGTTCCACCGTATTTTCTTCCAAGGGCAACCCGTCCCAGCGTACGCGATTCATGGTGTCCTTTCTGCTCGAGGAAAGGCCAGTTTAAGGAGGGCGGTGGGGGTGAATCAAATTGCCCCGGAACACCTCCCGGGCGACCTATCGCTCCTCCAGGTCGGTCTCCATCTCGACTTCGTCAACGTATTCTGCGGTCCACGTGAAATCGTAGACTTCATCGGCGGCGTTGTAGGCAAACAGCACGATGCTTATCGTCCCACCCGCGCTGAGGTCTGGGTTTATCGTGCCCGTGATGGCCTCGCTTCCATCCTCGGTCAGGGCATAGTCGACGAAGGCACCCGTGGGCAGGATTGGCAGCCCCTCCACACCCGGAAAAAGCCCGTCGATAAAGCCATAGTTGATGTAGATAGGATAGGTGGTGGAGTCGCCCGGGTTGTCGGGGGATTCGAGTTGGAGCCCCTCGATTTGGATGACTCGGACGAATCCATCCTGCACCCGGATGGTGATGGTGCCCGGTGCATCGATGATGGTGCCGCGCCATTGGCCATCCGGGACGTAGCCCGCGCTAAGCAGGGGGCAGCCCGAAAGGAGGAACAGGGCGGTGGTGATGACGGATGATTTCAGAAGCCGGGTGAGGCGGGTGGATTGCATTGTATGTTCCTGTGGGGTGGTTGGTGCGCGTTCTTGAGAGCGGAATATTGGAAGAAGAACCACGATTGTACACCACCGCAGGGGAATGGTGGGGCATGGTGCTGGGGGCTACCACGGAAAGTACGGAATGACACGAATAGGGGGCGTTGACCCCCGCGATGGCCTTGAAGTTTATTCGGCCCGAAGGGCCTGCACAGTTTGGAAGCCCAGGGCACCGCCCTGGGTACCAATCAACAGGAAGGGATAAGCCCTGTAGGGGCGTACGCATACCCCAATATCGCCACCGTTTTCCATCCTTGGGGTATGCTTGTCGAGGGCCTGTTATTCAGTCTGCGAGTATTGGTAATATCTTATATTATAGCAATGCTAAGTGTATCGATAAGAGAGCATATTAAAGAATTTATTCTATGAATGTGCGGCAATCTTGCGGCTCGGCTCAGCGAAATTTCTAACTTGCGCCATTCGGGGGGCATGAGTCCCGTTTTTGAGAATGTATGCAGGGCGATTCTAAACTGAATGTTGAGCTTGGGGGCAGTTGAATACAACTACAGCAGTATGCGGTGAAAACCTGTCCAGGAACGTGGCTATGAAGCCCATTGAAGGGGTGTGGATGCGATACGGGATGATGTTTATAGCCTTTGTGACTTGTGTCGTTCAAGCAGCTTCCAACTCCTACGCCCAAATGGAAAAGGACCCAAAAGAATTGTCTGCGCTTGTTGAACTGGCAGAAATGAAGTTCGGCCCCTTGCCTGCCGAACACCCGCTACGAATGCTGATTGGCACGGTCATGGAGGGGACAGCTTCGGTATTCAGTAATCGTTCCCACGAAAAATTGAATCCAGATATCGCTCCAGAAGATTGGGATGCGAGAACCGTTTTGAAGTCTGAGCATATTGTGTGGTTGCTTACTGCTTCTGAAGCGGCCTCGCACGTTACTCATCGCGGCGTGGTTATTGTCGGGGCACGTATAGAAGGGCGACTCGATTTTTCTTTTGCCAGCCTGAGCTTTCCAGTATCTTTTATAAACTGTTCCATTCCGAATGGCATGAACTTCTATCAGGCCGAGCTAAGAACTCTTGTTCTCAGCGGTAGCCACCTTGGAAACGAAGATTCCAGCAAGCAATCGCTTGGCGGACATCTGGTAAGTATCCAAGGGCATCTGTTGCTCGCGCGAGGGTTTGTCAGCACTGGTGAAATCGATCTGACGGGGGCTCGCATCGGTGGTGTGCTTGATTGTGGTGGTGCCAAGATGAAGCGTCTCACAGTGACAGATAGTGGAGCACAAGGCATCGTTTTAAATGCGGAAAATTCAACTATAGGTGGTTCTGTATTATTCTACGATAAATTCGAATCATACGGCCTAATCCGACTTAACAATGCAAGAATCGGCGGCCAACTCTTATGCGCCGAGGCCTTGATGAAGAATCCCAAAGGGCAAGTCTTAAATGCTGACGGCGCGGCTTTCAGCAATGCGGTTCTGTTTAAGAAGGGGTTTGTCTCCGACGGTGAAATACGTTTCGTTGGAGCCACGATAAGAAGTGCTTTCGAATTTGATGGTGCTAAGTTACAAGGGACTGAATCAGGAGGACATGGAAGGCGTGCACTATTTGCAGATAGTGTGAAGATTGGTGGGTCGCTGCAGTTTATCAATGGATTCGCCGCGAACGGTGAACTCAAACTAAGTCTGGCGGATATTCGGGGTAGTCTGGAACTCGATGGCGCCGTCCTGAAAAAAGAAGTGGACCCCATTGTTTGGACACGTGATCGTGTTTCTTAAGTGTATCCGCTTTGGGGTTATGCCGATGCTTTTGCTTCGGCGCTGATTGATTGGTAGTAAAAAGTATCTGGAGTCATCTTTTCAAGGGACTGGTGTTTCCTCCTGTGGTTGTAGAATTCCATCCACTGTCGGATGCGTTGTCGGGCGTGGGGAATACTGTCGTAAGCGTTTAGGTAGACCTCCTCATACTTCAGGCTCCGCCAAAGGCGTTCGATGAATACGTTGTCGACCCAGCGCCCTTTTCCGTCCATGCTGATTTGTACCCCGGCGTCTTCGAGCACTTGGGTGAAGGCCTCG
>JAUIMA010000700.1 GCA_030432675.1 Candidatus Hydrogenedentota bacterium
GCTCACGGCACTCGGCGCGGGCATGGCGGATATTGCGAAAGAAGCCGGTATTCCCATTTACCAGACCCAGGTCGGCACCATGGCCTGCATGTTCTTCCACGAGGGACCCGTACGGAATTATGAGGAAGCCACGGCATCCAACACCGAGCGGTATGGCAAGTTTTTCTGGGGTATGCTCGAGCGGGGCGTGTATTTCGCACCGTCCCAGTTTGAGGCCTGCTTCATGAGTGCCGCCCACGAAGCGGGTGATATCGATAAGACCCTCGAAGCGGCGCGGGAAGTTTTTGCGACGCTTTAGGCAGTTGACAGCTGACAGGTGATAGTTGATAGCGTCCGGTAGCTTCACCAGTAAGAATCGTGGCGATGCGATGACAAGGAGAGCTTGGTCGTGCGCGGAACGCCCGGGTCTTGTAGTTGCTCCCTCTCTTTTTTCCGTGTAATTCCGTGTCTTCCGTGGTCATAAAACTAGTTCTACCACGGAAGACACGGAATTACACGGAAAAATTTCAATTATCAGGTGGGAATTGGAGTTTGTTGCGACCGCGTTGTCATGGGGGATTGTGACCGGGGAAGTGACATTTTGACAGGTGTCACCGGCTTGACGAATCCATGGTATGCTGGTTGTCCGGGGGCAGGATTGGGACGGATTTGCATCAAAGGAGAGCGTCATGCGTTGCTTGTTGGGACTGTTGGTCGTGTTTTTGTGCGGATGGGTGTCGGCGGAGTTGCCCGCGAAGACGGTGGTGCTGACCTTCGACGATTCGGTGAAGTCTCACCTCACGGTCGTGGCACCCGCGCTCAAGGAGCGGGGATTCGGCGGAACCTTCTTTATCTCCCAGCTCTGGATGAACGACCCGGAACACTTTCTCTCGTGGGATGATGTGGCGACGATTTACGAGATGGGCTTCGAAATCGGAAACCACACCTGGACGCACTTGGGGGTGAACGATCCCGCCGACGCGGCCCTGCTGGAGGGGGAGTTGGCCTTGGTAGAGTATGCCCTGCGAAAGGTGGGCGTGCCCAAGCCCATTTCCTTCGCCTGGCCCGGTAACCAATTCAGCATCGAAGGCGTGGCGGTATTGGAAGCCGCAGGTTATAAGCTCGCACGCCGGGGCATGCAGCCCGAGATGCCCTATGGCCGTATTGAAATAGGGCCCCGCTACGAACCGGCCCGCCACCATCCCTTGCTTATTCCCACGACGGGCGATGGCTATCCCGATTGGACCCTGGAGCATTTCAAAAAACTGGTGAACAGCGGCAAGCCCGGCGAGCCGGTGATTGTCCAGTTTCATGGCGTACCTGACATCACCCACCCCTGGGTGCACACGCCCCCCGAGCGGTTCATGGAATACATGGACTACCTCAAGGCCGAGGGCTTCAACGTGATAGCCCTGCGCGATCTGCTGCCCCTGGCGGAGGCGAATCCCGAGGCCAGGGAGATGCCCGCCGCTCGGTATCGCTTGCCCAAAGAGGGCAAGCCGATGCTGCCTCCCGAAGTGAAAGCGACGCGGGCGGACCTGGGCTTCTGGATGGAAAACATGTTGGTTCATCATGGTTATTCGCTGGAAGAGGCCGCCCAGGTAACCGGGTGGGATGTGGAAACGGTTACGCAGATCGCCTCGGCCATGACTTCCGCCCAACCAGAAACATCAGCGACCTTGAAGGTGTTGCCCTATCCCGGTGGGCGTCACCCGCGTATTGCGTTTCTGGATGGCGCCATTGCCCCCCATCGCGGCACCAAGGCCAGCATTTTCTCGCCCTGGTCCGACGGGGGCTATGTGGTGCTCGATGTGCCGGAAGCTATCTGGCACGAGGGCGAACTCATCTATCTTGCCCACACCCATATCCCAACGTTCTGGGACAAGCAGAACGTGCGTATCGAGAACATTGACTGGGTGCGTTCCGAAACGGGTCTGCATTTCGAGCGGGAACTGCCCAATGCGGTGAAGTTTGGCGTGAAACTCTCGCCTGGTGAAAATCTCGTGGATGTGGATCTCTGGTTGGAGAATGGCACCGAAGAAACCCTTACGGGACTCCGTTCACAGGTCTGTGTCATGTTGAAGGAAATGCCGGGCTTTGCGCTCCAGACCAACGACAACAAAACCTTCGAGCAGCCCGTTACCGTGGTCCGCAGTGAAGACGGTACGCGCGCTATTCTGATCGCCTTCCAATACATCAACCGCTGCTGGGGCAACAAGGGCTGTCCCTGTGCCCATGCGGACCCGAAATTCCCGGACGCCAAGCCGGG
>JAUIMA010000701.1 GCA_030432675.1 Candidatus Hydrogenedentota bacterium
CCGAACCCATGGCCGCCGCCCTGGACCGGGCCATCCTCGGTGCCAAAATTATCCGCGATCACGAGGCCTGCTACACGCCCAAGGCCCACCAGGCGGAAGTCGGCACGGCGGACTATCTCAAGCGGCTTATCAGCACGCCTTCCGAGAGCATCGAAATCCTGAGTATGGAAAACGCCCTGAAATGGGTGCAGAAAAAACTCGCTATCGAACTGGCCGAGGAACAGCAGGAAGCCATTCGCACGGGCCTGCAATCGAAAGTAATGGTCATCACGGGCGGCCCAGGCACCGGCAAGACCACCGTAATCAACAGCCTCCTCTCCATACTCGACAAGAAAAGCGTTTCCTATCTGCTGGCCGCACCCACGGGACGTGCCGCCAAACGGATGGAAGAGGCCACGGACCGGGAGTCCCGAACCATCCACCGCCTTCTCGAGTTCAGTCCGAAATTCGGCGGCTTTGCGCGGGATGAAAGCGACCCCTTGCTTACGGACCTCGTCATCATTGACGAAGCGTCCATGCTCGACATGCAACTCATGTTTTCTCTGGTCAAGGCACTCCCGCCCTTCGCGCGCCTCATCCTCGTGGGTGACATTGACCAGCTCCCCTCCGTGGGGGCCGGTAATGTCTTGATGGATATTATCGCGAGCCAGGTTATCCCCGTTGTGCGACTGCAAACCATCTTCCGACAGGCGGAGCAAAGTGGCATCGTGGTCAACGCTCACCGCATCAACACGGGGCAGCACCCTCAATTTAACACCGAGGATTTCTTTGTCATTGACCGGCCTGACCCGGCCCGTGCCCTGGAGACCATTGTGGAAGTGGTGACCAATCGCCTGCCCAAGAAGTTCGGGCTCGACCCTATCCACGACATCCAGGTCTTGAGCCCCATGCGCCGGGGCGAAACGGGGATGATTCGCATCAACGAAGCCCTGCAGGCGGCCATGAATCCCGAGGGCAGCCCCATCGCCAAACGGGATCTCCGCGAAGGCGACAAAGTCATGCAGCTCCGCAACAACTATGAGTTGGATGTCTACAACGGCGACGTGGGTGTCATCAGCCGGGTCGATACGGTGGCCAAAGAAGTCGAAGTCGCCTATGAAGATCAGCGGCGCATCCTCTATGGTTTCGATGACCTCGATGATCTGGGCCTGGCCTACGCCATGACGGTGCACAAATCCCAGGGCAGCGAATACCCCGCCGTCGTCGTCCCCATGCTCAGCCAGCACTACATGATGCTCCAGCGCAATGTCTTGTATACCGCCATCACCCGGGGCAAGCAACTCGTGGTCATCGTGGGCGATGAAAAGGCCATCAACATGGCCGTCAACAACAGCCGCCTCTCCCACCGCAACACCCTGCTGGCCGAACGACTGCGCAACGAACGCTAAGCGGGGACGCCAGAACGCTACCCCAAGGGTGCCACCCTTACGCGCAGCCGGTTCCCGGCAAGCTTACGGGTGCAGGGTTGGTCAGGGGACCATTGTGGATTCATGTGTTTTGGGTAATTGCGCGAACGGAGGCACCCTGTACCGTGCATGATTCAGAGACTCGCACCCGTAAGCTCCCCCGCTTCGCTCCTCCGCGTAAGGGTGGCACCCATTGAGACGATCTCGATGGACCCACGTCTTTCGTCGTTACAGGCTGAATGTTCCCAAGCGAGACAGCGGAATCGCCGTGATGCACGGAAAGAAGTGCGTTGCGAGGATCCTACTCACCCACAATAACCCCGTACCTGTGGACACAGCACGGGTAAACCCTTGCGGGCCTACCCGTGGCACCCGACGGTCTCCCCTTACTTCTCTACCATCGCATAGTCCAGCACATAGGAATGGGGGTCTTCTTTGCGATGGGCATCGAGGGTGGGCGAATAGGCTTCCACATGAATCTTGTTGTCCGCTGGTACGAAACGCATGGTCTGCAACCAGCCGTCACCGCCGTTGGCTTCGCCCTGGTAATCACAGAGCAGCTCATGGACCGGTTTGCCCGCGTCGTTGGTGCTGATCTGGTGATGAACACCCAGCACATGACCACAGACGACCATGAATACATTGGGCTGTTTTCGGACAAACTTGTCCCACATCATCTCACCGTCATTCCCCACAAGTCCGTAGGTGCCACCCTTTCCGCGCCCCGTGGGACGCATGTAGTAGTGGGTGGCGATAATGACCCGGTGGTCCGGATGCTCGGCGATGACACCGGCCGCCCAGGCCAACATTTCGTCGGTTGGAGCGAAGGCGAAGCT
>JAUIMA010000141.1 GCA_030432675.1 Candidatus Hydrogenedentota bacterium
GCCATTGGTGATGGGCACGGTGACGAGTTTTTCGAGTGTCTCGTGTTGGACCACCACGATAGCGTCGCCGTCGAAGGGTGAGGTGATCTGTACGGTGGCAGTGTCCCCGATGGTATAGGTTTTCTTGTCGGGGGTCAGTTCAATGAGGGAGGGACGGGTGGCATCGGCGAGGTGGGCCTGTCCCCGGTACGACCAGAAGGATTGGGTGGCATACTGGGGGCTGTTCTCCCGATGGACCTTGACGCGGTAGGTGCCATAGCCCTCGGGCACCGGCACCGTTACCGTGCCCACACCGCCACTCAGGGGGACCGTGTGGCTGCTGATGATGGCAAAGTCGTCATTCCAATTGGCTTCATTGTGGCTCGAATAGCGACGGACGTAGTAGCGCCACTGTTTTTTCTCCAGGGTGACCTGGACCGTATCCAGGGAGGCGGCCTGTCCATTGGCGCCGGTGGCCACTACCGAGACATCGACCGCGTTGCTCGCTGTGCCCGGGGCCACAGCGAGGCCGACCACGATGTCAGTGGGAAAGAAGGTGGCCTCGGTGCGCGCGGCCACACTGCGCCCACCGGATTCAAAGACTTCGCCCCGGACCGTGGCGGACAGAGGAAAGCTGAGGTCTTTTGGCGGGTTCCAGGTGAAGGTAAAGGTGGCGTCGCCTAGCTCGTCGGTATTGGATTCGCCGAGCTCCCGGACGTCGGTGTTGAAGGTGCTCTCGTTGGTGAAGGTGTAGTCGGGCCATTGCTCCGGTTTCCACGCACCCTTTTCGAGAATCACGAAGGCGCTGCTCTTCCGTTCCCGTGCGGGACCTCCCGAAAGATGGTCGCCATGGACCGTGATGGTATGTTCCTCGCCCGGCAGCCAATAGGGCGCTGCCGTCTTTACTTCCGCAGCCAGCCGATTGGGGACAAAGTCTTCCAGGTTGATGGTCTGGGTGGTGAGGGGACTCGGGGCACCGGGGACCCAGAGCTCTACGCGATAGGCGCCGGTGAGCCAGTCCCGTTTGGTCTCCACATCGAGGGTGCCGCTGCCCCAGTGGGAGAGGCTTTCGGTGAAGGTGCGCTTGCCGCCTTTTTCATCGTAGAGACGGAGAGAGAGGGGCGCGTCGGTAAGGGGCGTGCCATCGGCCTGGCGCACGAGCCAGCGCAAATGCATGGTTTCGCCGGGTCGGTAGAGATTGCGGTCGGCATAGAGAAAGGCGTCGTAGCCATCGGGGTCGTAGGAAGGCATGCCGTAATTGAAGGCCACCGGATCTTCACCCCGCTCGTTGAGGGGCAGGAAGGTAAAGTCGTCGGATGTTTTCACGATGGCGACCCGGGGGTTCCCCAACTCGGAATCCCAATGCTCCAGGTGAGCAACGCCGTTTGCGTCGGTGGTCACTTCGCCCATGACCTGGTGCTTTTGCGAGTAGACCGTCACCTTGGCCTCGGCAATGGGGCTCAGGTCCCAGAGGTTGTGGGCATAGAGGAGGAGGGCATCATCCTGCCAGTGGGCGAGGACGCCGATATCGGTCCACACGATGATCTTGGTGTTGTAATAGTCATAGGCCGGCGAGAGGGCGATGCCGAAGATGCCCTTGCGGTCGTCCGGCATGAAGTCGGCGAGAGGAAGGGCGGCTTCCAGGCGCTCGTTTTCCCCACCCGTGAAGGTGATGGTGTGTTCACTGAGTTTTTTGGACAATTCATAGCCAAATTGGCTTGACGACTTCCCACCTTCCATTTGCTGGAGTGCCTGCACCAGATTGGAGGGGTAAAGCTCATAGAGGGTGGCCTCGGCCTTTTTGAGATTGCGGCCATAGACCGGCAGGGGACCGGCGGTGCGTCGGGGGAAGTAGTAGGGGGATTCGAAGGCAAAGCCCACGCCACTGCGTTTGGGCGCTTTGCCGGGATTCCAGGCCTGGGCCTGATTGACCCGGAGAGTGTTGGCCCGGTCGGTGAGTCCCTGGGAGACCATAATGCGATAGGCGACGCCGCTCTGCCAATCGGCCCGCAGTTCGACACTGCCATTATCGCCGTTGTGGTAGGTGAGGTTGGCGGGTTCAGGCGCGATGCTGAGATGCTGCGTCAGTGCATCGGGGTCTACTGAGCCATTGAAGAAGAGTTGAAGTGTCAGGGGTTCGACGCCTTCGGAATTCCAATTGTGGTATTGGATCTGGAGATTTTCACGGCTCAAGAGGACCTCGCCACCGCTTTCTTTCTGCGTGTAAATGGGCGGCAGATCGGGCAGGTTTGCGGCAAAGGCATAACGCAACCGGGTGAAGTCTTCCGAGGGGCGGTCGAATCGGTAAGTCAGCTGATGGGCCTCGTCTTTTCCCGTGTACGTCAGTTTCAGGGGCGTTTCGCTCTCATCGCCATAGACCGAGAAACTGCGAAGAAAGCCCGGTGGGGTCTGCGCGTGATTGAGTTTGACCTCAATCCGGTCCTTTTTGGCGGTGTGGTGATGCCAGGTGACGGATTCGATGGTAAAGGGGGCGTGTTCGGGGACTGTTTTGATGATAGCCTGATCGGTCTGCAGGACCCCTGAGGACTCCGTCAGGCCTGGGGTGACATGGAGGGTGTAGGGGGCGGTCGGGATGGTCGGGACGGTGAGTCGATGGAGGCTGGAGGTGGCCTTCCGCACGCTGGAATAGGCGACTTCGGCTTGGTCCCGGTCGGTGATGCGTATGTGTTGGGCCACCTGATCCCAGCTGACGGCAGTGGAAAAGACCAGGTTGAGTTCGGTGGTGTTAAGGCCGATACGCTCATACTCGAAGCGATCTACGGTGAGGGTGAAGTCGGTAAGGAGGAGGGGATTCTCCGGAGCACTGGCCCGACGCCCATCGGGGCCAACTAAGGAGTCGAGGAGTGTCGCCCGGAAAATCCGTTTTTCGACGTTGCGATCGGGATTCAGCGTAAAGGCAAGATGCCGCTCGCCCTGGGTCCAGGTGCCAGACAGCGGTGGCTCGAAGGCTATCAGCCCGTCCAGGTTGTCTGTTGGGGCCAGAGGGCGGTCAAAGTAGAAGACGATCTGGTCGGTGAAGGCGGCACCGGGCAAGGGGTAGGTGCCCACCAGCTGGGGACCCGTCGGCGATGGTGGGGCTTCCTGGGCTACGGCAACCGGGAGGGAGACGGATATCCACAGCAGGGAGAGAACCGTGAGTAGCGCGTAGCGTGAGGGAATTTTCATGGAAAGTCGGGCTCCTGCGCCGCCGCAGCGGGGTGGGTTGAAACACGTCGATTCATTAAAGCACACGGGACGGGGCAATAGGGAATGGGTTCTGCCCGCTACCCCACTTAATACGCCGCATCGCACAAAGGTTTCGTGACACGAAAAAACGCCCCCGGAGCAACTCCGGGGACGTTAGTATATACCGCTGAGCGGGGGACTTATTTCAACTTAAGGGGCACGAAGCGGGAGAACTCACCTTCGCTCACCAGGAGGAGGACCGACTTGTCTTCCTTGATTTCCTCCAGGGCGGCATTGAAGTCTTCCGTGTTGGCGATGACCGTACGATTTACTTCTTCAATGACCATGCCGGAGCGGAGTCCCGCGCGGGCGGCCGGAGAGTTTTGGGTGACATTGGTAATCACGACGCCCGAGTCACCGCTGTATCCGATACGCTCGGCAATCTCATCGGTAATATCCTGCACCGAGATGCCGATTTCCGTGCTTCGGGTGATGGGGTCACGGCCCGGTCCACGGCTGCCCAGGTCATTGGGACGTTCGCCGATGACGACTTCCTTGGTGATCCGTTCGCCACTGCGGACGATGGCAAGGGTCGCGGTGTCGCCCGGTGCAATGATAGAGACCCGGCTCTTAAAGGCGCCGGCGCTCTTGGTGGGCTTTCCGTTCAGCTCAACGATGACGTCGCCCCGCTCCAGGCCCGCCTCCGCCGCAGGCGTGCCTTCGATGACCTGGGCCACCAAAACGCCCTGATCGACGTTTTCGAAGGACTGGGAAGAAATGGCGTCCAGATCCTGAATGTTAATGCCCAGGAAGCCACGGACCACCTCGCCATTTTCCATTAATTGGTCGGTGATGTATTTCACCATGTTAATGGGGATAGCGAAGCCAATACCCATGTAGCCGCCGCTCCGGCTCAAAATGGCCGTGTTCAGCCCGACCACTTGACCGTCCAGATTGAGAAGCGGACCGCCGGAATTGCCGGGGTTGATGGCCGCATCGGTCTGAATGAAATCCGCAAAAAACTCATTGTTGCCAAGGCCCACATCACTACGCCCACGGGCACTCACAATACCGGCCGTGACGCTGTGGCTGAGGCCGAAGGGGTTACCGATGGCCAAGACCCATTCACCGACACGGACCGTGTCGGAATCGCCAATGGTCAGGGTGGGAAGGCCATCTGCTTCAATCTTGATGACGGCCACTTCGGTGTCTTCGTCGCTGCCAACGACTTCGGCATCAAACTCGCGACCATCATCCAACTGGACGACGATGTTGTCGGCGCTGTCCACGACGTGGTGATTGGTGATGATATAGCCGTCCGGACTGACAATAAAGCCGCTGCCCTGGCCAACGGGTACCGGTACGTCATTTTCCGGGGCGGGCGAGGGCGCTTCACCACCGGGACGGTTTTGTTGGGGGGGGATTCCGAAAAAGCGTTCGAAGAGGTCATCGGGGATGTTGCCACCCCGTCCGCGCAGTCCCATTCCGCGATTGCCCATTTTCTTTTCAATGCGGATGAACACCACAGCCGGAGACGTGGCTTCGGTAATATTGGCGAAGGCGTTTCCCAGGTGCTTCAGGGTGCCGATAGCTTCTGATTCGGTTTCGGCCTGCGCCGAAGCACTGGGCATGGAACCTGCCATCAAGCCGGCGCACAAGACGGCACTGGCCCCGAAACGGCAAACCTGCTTCAATGACTTGGATCTGAACGTTGACATAAACATCTCCTTTGATGATGAGGGCAACCCGACGGCTCTGATGAACCGCCCCTCCCTTATACCATACGCCACAGGGCCCATGATATTTCCCATGAAAGAGGGCAGTGCATTTCTGGGATTCGCTCGTGCTGCGCGCAGACACGACCGATCACGCACTAATCTAAAGCACGGACTGTGCCAATCCGGCAAGGAGTGTGTAAGTGGTTAATAACAGGCGGTTTGCGTGGTGGTGTTGCCCCGTCGGACGGGAGGGGGCGATTAGCCCGTAACGCATATCAGGTACAGCGAGGGGTGCGAAGGTGGGAATGCGGTATGGGACCGTGTCGCCGACAGTCGGTGCCCGGACCGATTTATTGCGGCGAAGGCTTGCGAATGTGAATAAGGTAGTACTGAAGCACAAGGCCCAGGGCCACGGCCGCGGGGATATAGAGGAAGGGCGTGGAAACGCCCTGACGCTCGGCGAGAAAGCCAACCGCGACGGGGCCGACGAAGTTGCCTGCTCCTACAGCGACCTCGTTGATGGCCGAGCGCTGACGGCGACGGGCGTAGTTTCCCATGCTGTAGTAAGAGCCGGAGAAGAAGGCCGCGCCGGAGAGTCCACCAATGACCATGAAGGCCGCCGCCATCACGGCGAGACTCGCCGTGTGGCCGAGCACCCAAAAGGCCATTGCTGCCGCAATCTGGAGGCCGGCGATAAAGCGAAAGCGATGGTGCCATCGGTGGGTGCGTCCCATGATGCCAAAAATGACTCCTCCCATGGCGGCCAGCAGGAAGGCAATGACCGAGTAAATGCTGGCGGCGTTTTCAGTGAGGTAGATCGGGGCATCGGATTCCCAGAAGAGGCGGAGTTCCCCATCATTTACCAGATTGTCTACGCGCTTGGTGAAGACGAGGCGGGTAACCCCCACCAGGGCCCAGGCGATGCCATTGGCAATCCATGAGGCCAACAGAAAGCGTTCACTCTGGCGTGCGTGTTCGTCCCAGCCGGGTTCCTTCTCCTCGGCCAGTGCGGGGTAGTAGTCTTCCTCCTGGGGCATATTCCAGAGAAGCGCAAAGCAGGCGACGCCCATTAGAAAAGCGGCCACAAAAGGGGCCAGGGGCGCCGCATCGTAGAGAAAGCCCCCGATGAGTGGCCCAAAGGCGAGGCCGGCACTCCACGACACATTAAAGCGGCTCATGGCCCGCGCACGGCGGTGGGGGTCGGGGTCGGCACCGAGCCACCCGTGCAGGCTCGGCCAGACGACCGACATCCCCATGATGGCGAAGGTGCAGAAAATCGCAAAGCCCCAGATCGTCGGGAAAAGGACCGACGCAGCCGAGGCGGCACAAAAGTAGAAGGCCCCCGACGCCGCCCACTTCAGACTATGGGCACTCCGGTGCATCCACCGGCTCACAGCCAGGCAGACGAAGGCATAGAGGAGGGACTGTGCGGCACCGATATTGGCGGGCACGGCCACAGAGCCGTCGAAGTGGGTGTACACGTAAAAGGGCATGGCCGTCAGGACGACGAGAAATGCGGCGTCAAGCAAAAAGGCAGCCAGACAGATTCGAAAATGGGCGTTGTCCATGGGGATTCTCAGCTTAGGGGGGATACTCAAAGGGGGCGGCGGAAGTATAGCCCAGATTCGGGCGAAGGTGATAGCGGCATGGCCATGTGCTTGGGAGGAGATGGGACTCAAAACGTAGGGGCCACCCGGACTATCGCGGTCGTCCAAGGTCAACCCCATATTGGTTGGGGTGCAACTTGAGTGCAACATTGCGATGGAGGCAAAAGAAAAACGACTTACGCGATGTGCGTAAGTCGTTGATATGATTGGTGGGCCCTGCTGGACTCGAACCAGCGACCAAGTGATTATGAGTCACCTGCTCTAACCAACTGAGCTAAGGGCCCGTGTTGTTTCAGCGGGGGCTGATCATACTGGGTTGATGAATGGAAACGCAAGGGCCGAATGAAGTTTTCCTTCATTCGGCCCGTGAATTTATGCTGTTGTCATGCCTATTGCATGAGGCTCCAGTCGAGGAAGGTCTTCAGCTCGCGGGAGCGCGTGGGATGACGCATCTTCCGCAGGGCCTTGGCTTCTATCTGGCGCACGCGTTCGCGGGTTACGTTGAAGACGCTGCCGACTTCTTCGAGGGTACGGGGGTAGCCGTCGCCGAGGCCGAAGCGGAGGCGGAGCACTTTTTCTTCCCGTTCCGTCAGGGAGCCGAGGACTTCGTCGAGGCGCTCCTGGAAGACGCTGAAGGCCGTGGCGTTGGCGGGGCTTTCGGCTCCTTTGTCTTCGATGAAGTCACCGAAGCTGGAGTCGCCTTCGTCACCGACGGGGGTTTCGAGGCTGATGGCTTCCTGGGCAATTTTGAGAATGGAGCGGACCTTGTCGGCCGACATTTCCATCTCTTCGGCGATCTCTTCCGGGCTGGGTTCGCGACCCAGTTCCTGGACGAGGCGGCGGCTGGTGCGGACGAGCTTGTTGATGGACTCGATCATGTGCACGGGGATACGGATGGTGCGGGCCTGGTCGGCAATGGACCGGGTGATGGCCTGACGAATCCACCAGGTGGCGTAGGTGGAGAACTTGTAACCACGCTGGTATTCGAACTTATCCACCGCCTTCATGAGGCCGATGTTGCCTTCCTGGATGAGGTCGAGGAAGGACATGCCGCGGTTGGTGTATTTTTTACCGATACTCACGACGAGGCGAAGGTTGGCTTCCACGAGCTCCATCTTGGCGTTGTAAATGAGCTCTTCGCGGTGCTTGATGACGTCAATGAGCTCGCTGATTTCGTCGGCGTTGAGTTTGGCATCGCTTTCGATCTGGTCGATCTTGCGCTGTGCGATGGTCAGGCGCCGCTCGGCGTCGAGTACGACTTCTTTCTCTACGCCCAGCTTTTCGGCGGCTGCGGCGGAGCGTCGGAGCTTGACGGCCATGTCATGGACTTCGTCCGTGCCAAAGCCAACTTCCCGTTCCACCCGATCAATTTCATCGCGGCAGGCGGAGATGCGGCGCTTGAGGCCTTTGATTTTCCGTCCGATTTTGGAGATTTCTTTTGACTTGAGCTTGAACTTGCAAATGATGTCAATCTGCTCGGTGCGGTATTCGGCAATTTTCTTGTCGATATTAGCCCGGCTCTTTTCCGAGAGGCCTGTGCGGCGGGAGCGTTTGTCCTGCGCGCCGATGGACTCGTCCAGTTCGACGATGTGCTCCATCAGGTCGGGGAGGTCGTTTACAAAGCGGTGCTGCACCCGGGTATCTTCGTCCTTGCAGATCTGGGCGTAGTTCAACCGACCGGCCAGCAGCCGCGCACCAATCATCTGCACCTCTTTGAGGGTGTAGGGGGTGCCCAGGATGACATCATTGAGGTCATCTTCGGCGGCTTCAATGCGCTTGGCAATGGCCACTTCCTGGTCTTTGGTCAGCAGGGGCACGCGGCCCATTTCGCGCAGATACATCCGCACGGGGTCGTCGGCCCGCTCAAGACGGGTGTGGGCAGCCTCGCGACGAAGCTCAGCCTTTTTGGCGATCTTCTCTTTGCGTTTTTCCTCGGCCTTCTTTTCGGAATCGATCTTCAGATCGTCCACGATTTCGACGTTGGTCTCGCTCAAGGCAACCATGACATCATCGATCTGTGCCGGGGTGGCATCGTTAGGCAGGATCTCGCCCAGCTCATCATAGGTGAGCTTTCCGGTTTCCTTCGCCCGTTCGATGGCCTCCGTCGTCTTTTGATCGGTAATGATCGCTTTTTTCTTTTTCGCTACGGCCATGGCTAACCCTCGATTGGTCCTGCTGGTCGGTGTCGCGGCAACACTACGATGCCCCGACACGCTCCAACGCTTGTCCTACTTGTACTTTTTTCTGTAACAACTCGACCATGCGGGCCGTGTCTTGACTGCGTTCGGCTTCCTGAAGCTGAATTTTTAGATTTGCGGCTTCCGCGCGCAACGATTCTTTCTTCAGGCGATTCAAACGCAGCCCGACGAGGGCGGCAGGGTCTTTTATGGTATCCGGCTCCGATGCTGCTGCGGCGGCATAGAGGCTCCGGGCTTCTTCGGTTCCAAAGTCTGATGCGAGGCGCTGTTCCCCCTCAAAGAGGAGTACGCGCAATACTTCCGCCAGCGGGCCCAGGCCCAAGGCTGCGGAATCCATCAATTCGGCGCGGGCTTTCTCCACCAACGCGGGGTCATTTAACAGGACCGCGATAAAATCCCGGTCGTCTTTACTCACATAGATCGGCCGCACCTCCGAGACTTCCTCGGTAGGGGGCTGGCGATAGCCCTGGGTTACAAAGCGTTCATACTCGTTACGGCATGCCCGTTCATTCAGACGCAATTCCCGGGCGGTGAGTTTCAGGTACTCGTCCAGTCGTACTTCATCGTCGATGTGACGCAATATTTCAAAAATCTCGTGGGCTACCGCTGTGGCGCCCTCGATACTACTGAGTCTTGATTCGCTCTGACGCGCATAAAAGGTCACAAAGTCCGGTGCATCACGTAGCTGCTCGTGAAAGGCATCGGCCCCGGCATGACGAATATAATCGTCGGGGTCCTGGCCTTCCGGCAGGGCCATGCCACGGACCGCAAGTCCAGCGGCCGTCAACACACCCGTGCCTTTCATGGCGGCGGCAATACCCGCAGCGTCGCCATCATAGACCAACACCACGTCGGGCACATAGCGTCGAATTAACGACGCCTGCTCCGGCGTGAGGGCCGTGCCGCAGGTGGCGACTACATTGTCTATGCCCGCATCGAAACAGCGGAGGGCGTCAAAATAGCCTTCCACCAGGATGACAAACTTTTCACGGCGCATGGCGTCCCGGGCTTCGTGCAGCCCATAGAGCACCTTGCTCTTCCGGTAGACCTGGGTCTCCGGCGAATTAATATATTTGGCCGGGCTGTCGCCCAGGTCGCGGCCACCAAAGGCCACCACATTGCCCGACACATCCTTGATCGGAAAAATCAGCCGATCCCGAAAGATGTCGTAATAATTGCCGCGCTCGCCTTGCTTGATGAGGCCGCTGTTATCCAATACCTTCTGGTCGGTGCCTTTCTTCAGGGCAGCGTCATACAGGGAGTGCCATTCATCGGGCACGACGCCCAAACCGAAGCGTTCGATGGTTTCGGGTTTGAGCGCACGGGTTTCCAAGTAGGTGCGGCCTTTTTCGCCGCGCTGGGGGTGTTTCAACAGGGCACGGTAGTATTTACTGGCGCTCTTATTAAAGGCTAACAATTGTATGCGCAGTCCGTCCCGTTCCTGGCTCGCTTCCGTAACGGCAGGAAGGCGTACGCTGCCGCGATCAGCGAGTTGTTGCAGGGCTTCCGTGAAATCGAGTCCTTCATGTTCCTGGACAAAGCTCAGGGCGTCGCCACTCTTGCCACAGCCGAAGCAGTGGTAGTACTGCCGGTCAACGCTGACGGTGAAGGAGGGTGTTTTTTCGCGGTGAAAGGGGCACAGGGCCTTCATCCGACCGCCGCCGGCGTTTTTCAATTCCACGTGGGCGCCGACGACCTGGACAATATCATTGGCCGCCAGGACTTCCGCAATCACTTCTCGTGGATACATTGGCACGCGCCGGAGGACACCTTTCCAAGCAAATCAATCTTAAGAAACCCGCATACCTCTAAACAGAAGCCGTGCAATATGTTACAGGGAATGCACCCTATGTATAGGCACAGCACGGCCCAAGGATCTGTCAAGACGCAAAGAGACTATACCACGCTAACTCATTGTTGTCAAACGTTTGGCGTCTTTGGGCTTCGCGGGAGGATGCCAAACCAGGAACCCAGGCGGTAACGGAGGATGAGGAGGATCATCTGACAGCCCAGGGTAAAGGCACGGAAGAGGCTGCCGGTTACGGAGGATTCGCCCACCCGTTTCCGGTAATTGACGGGGATTTCGACAAAGGGAAAGCCGTTGAGAATAACGAGCAGCATGAGCTGGGGGCCAAAGTGGGAGCCGCCGATGGTGAATTGGGGGCGAATCTTTTCGTAGGCATCGCGGTGGAGGAGGCGCATGGTGCAGCCCACGTCGCTGAGAAAGGTGGTGTTGAAGAGGAATTCCATGAGTTTGCCGACGGCGTAGTTACCCCACTTGAGGAAGATGCCCATGTTGGCCCCATCCCAGACGAACTCCCGGGCGGTGCGGGTGCCAAAGACCACGGGCACATCGTCGCTGAAGGCCAGCAGCTTGATAACGTCGTTGCCCGAGAAGGTACCATCAGGCTCGGCGATTATGAGGAACTCACCGTCCGCCTCTTCCAGACCCTTCCAGATGGCTCGGCCATAGCCCTGGGCCGTTTCATAGACCAGGCGGGCTTCTGTGGGAGCGACTTCTTCGTCCGTGCCTTCTGCGGCATTGTTATTGACAACAATGATCTCATCCACATAGCCCGAGGCAAAGAAGTCCTCGATAGCGGCCCGGATTGAGTCTTTTTCGTTGTACGTCGGGAAGATCACCGACACTTTTTTATCGCGCCACATGAAAACCTCGTCTCATCGCCCTGCCCCGGGGGGCCAGCAGGTTGGGACTTACCAATAGGTGTAAAAGAAAGACTCGATGAACCAGCACTGGAATATAAGAAACGATACGGTGACCAGCAAGGGGCCCGGGTGCCGGTGTTGGGCCAGGCCCTGCCCCAGATAGTGGGCCGCCGGAATGACCAGAAAGGGGAAGAGGTACAGGGCGGACCGTTCCCCTTCGCCCCGGGCCAGGTATAGGAAGTTCAGTACGAAAAGCATGAGGGCGAAAATCCACCAGGTGGGCCGCAGAGTCCGGTCCCCATAGAAAAATTCGCGAATGGCCAGCACCGAGACGGGGATTCCAGCGAAGAAGAACCAACATAATGGGTTGAGGAGGCGGTAGGTCCACGCCGGGAGGCGGGGGGAGAGGATGTCGAGGTGGGCCTGATCCTGGTCGAATTGTTGCTTGGCCATGAGGAAGGTTTCATAGACATTGAAGCCCGACCACCAATACACCGCACCGATGACGCTGAGAAGCCCCAAAACCATCAGGACGGCCGTCTGGAATACATTGCGCCGGGTCTCAGGGTTTCGTAGCATCCACAGCCCCACCAGCCCAAAATAGGCGCCCATACCGATGAGGGAAAACTTCAATAGCGTCATTACACCATAACCTGCCCCGGCGAGAAGGCCGAAGCGGGTGGAGCATTG
>JAUIMA010000702.1 GCA_030432675.1 Candidatus Hydrogenedentota bacterium
TTTCTCACGAAGGGTTATTTCACCGCGCATCAGGGTATGAATATTCTTCGGCCCCGTGGGCGCGGGCGCCGGAACCTGCGCACGGAGCAGGTAGTTCACGATGGGGTGACCGTCCATTCGGGGATCTCGCAACCAATCCGACGCTCCAAAAACATCCGCACGAGCTGAAAAAGTGACCAACGCCACAAGCGCCAGAATACCACGTACTAACATCGTTTCTTTCTCCAGTAAAAAAGCGCCCCAGGATTGGGGCGCCGTTGTGTTTTGACTTCGTATGGGCCCCTGCTCAGGCTCCGGGATCCTCGTCCCGACGCTCGATGGACGCCTTCTCCTTCAAGCCCGCGGTAAACGCGTCAATGCAGGCGTTTTCCCGTTCCGTCACAAGATGGTCGCGCACTTCCTCGATTACATCCTCGAAATCCCGCGGCGCAGCGGGGATATGGTCCAGCAATTTGGCAATGTGTAGTCCAAAAGACGTCTTAAACACGCCACTGACCTCGCCGGGCTTCATGGAAAACACCACCTCTTCAAACTCGGGCACCATTTGTCCCCGCCCAAAGAAACCAAGGTCCCCATTGTCATCGGGACAATCATTGTTGCTTCGCGTGAAGGACTCAAAGGGCTCCCCGGCTTCGATCTTGGCCCGAACTTCTTTCAGCTCGGCGTGGGCCGCGTGTTCCTCCAAGGCGTTACCAGAGCAGTGGCGCACGATATGGGCCGCACGGACATGTTCCTCCGTCTCAAAGCGTTCCGGATGGGCATCGTAACAGGCACGGCAATCTTCATCGGTGGGCCGTTGCAGATCGGCACAAATGCGGTCGAGCATGCCGTCGATTTTCATTCGCAATTCGATGTCCGCCTCTATGGCCGCCATGGTCAAGCCCCGGGCCGTGAGGTATTCCTTGAAGGCCTCTTCGCTCCCCGCATTCTTAACCGCGACCTTCAACTCCTTCTTCACATCTACCGCCCGGACGTCCGGACCATTGGACTGGGCTTCCTGGCGCACGAGGGTTCGCTCAATCGTGGCATTCTCGGCCCGTTCGCGACGCTGGGCGTCATCCAGATCCGCCATGGACGGGTCCTGGGCAATGAGTTCGGCTTCGACGGACACAATCTCGGCCACTTCTATCAGTTCATCATTCACATACAGGGACACGATACTTGCCTTCGTGGTTGGGTTATTCGATCGGGTGGGTACTGCACGCAGAGTGTAGCAAACCCGCAATCCCTATTGCATCGGAAGCAGCCCGTTTGGCTTAGAGCCCCACCTCCCCCGCTCCCCTCCTGTTTTCCGGCGCTACAACCGCCCCGCCAGAAAGCGCTGGCAAGGTAACGACACCCGACAGCGCATAATTTCCGTTGATTTTCTGAGGGTCTCGGCGTAGACTCACTAGTATTCCGAGCCACGACAATCGGGTATATGCGCTCCATTCCAAGTGATGGAGGCTGGCCGTGGGTGACTATCATCAGGGAGAGAGTGAAGCCTATGAACGAGCAAGCGGAAAAAGAGACAGCAAAGTTCATGCGGGGATTAAAACGACGCAATCCCGGCGAAAAAGAATTTCACCAGGCCGTGGAAGAGTTCGTCGAGACTGTCATGCCTTACGTACTCGAACACCCCAAGTATAAAGAGGCGCAAATCCTGGAACGTATGACGGAGCCGGACCGTACCATTGTCTTTCGCGTCACCTGGGAGGATGACAAGGGCAACGTGCGGGTAAACCGAGCGTGGCGAGTGCAATTCAACAATTCTATCGGACCGTATAAGGGAGGACTCCGCTTCCACCCTTCGGTTACCCAAAGTGTGCTCAAATTCCTGGGTTTTGAGCAGACGTTTAAGAACAGTCTGACGGGCCTTCCCATGGGAGGTGCCAAAGGGGGGGCAAACTTCAACCCCAAGGGGAAAAGTGATCGGGAAGTGATGCGGTTCTGCCAATCGCTCATGATCGAGCTCCATCGCCATGTAGGTGAAGACACGGACGTGCCGGCCGGCGAAATTGGCGTTGGGGCCGCCGAAACCGTAGGGGTAGGCGGCGTCCATCGCGAAGCGGGAGAAGCTGCCGAGCAGGCGGCGGAAACTGTCGATATGGTTGGTGTCGCCGGCGAGGCAGGCGACGATATCGGCGTCGCGCGCCTGCACCGCGCGGGCGGCGCGGCGGAGGGCGTCGACGCCGGACGCCCCGCCCATCGGAATGTGATCCAGCCAGCGCGGCGTGAGGCCGAGATGCTGGGTCAGG
>JAUIMA010000142.1 GCA_030432675.1 Candidatus Hydrogenedentota bacterium
TGTCGACGGTTTCGCCCAGAAAGCTTTCCGCCGATTCTTTCAGTTTCTGCAATACGATGGCCGAGATTTCGGGAGGGCGGTATCCCTTGCCCTGGGCCTGAATTTCGCAGTCTCCGCTTTTCGCGGCCTTTACGGTGTAGGGCATGCGCTCGATTTCGTGGGCGGCCTCCGAAAAGCTGAGGCCCATGAGGCGCTTCACAGAGGAGAGGGTGTTGGCCGGGTTGGTAACGGCCTGTCGACGGGCGGAGGCGCCTACCAGCCGCTCTCCATTCTTAGCGAAGGCGACCACAGAAGGGGTGGTGCGGTGACCTTCGGGGTTGGCGATGACGACGGGTTCGCCGTTTTCCATAACGGCCACACAGGAGTTGGTCGTTCCTAAATCAATTCCAATGGTTCTTGCCATGTCTCGTATTCCTTTCCTGGCACCGCGCGCTACGGTGAGCGGGGTGCGGGTTGATACACATTTCTTTTGTCTGAACAAGGGCAAGAGTGGTGCCAAGAAAGTTTTTGTCAACGGAATGGGGTTCTAAATCGTTATACAGGTGAAGTTTGCGGAGACCGCCTCTGCTTTCAGGTACAAAGTGACTTTCCAATCCATGTACCATCGTGAAACAGTGGCGTTTCAAATTGAATCAGCCGCTGTGCCAAACCCGGTTTGGGGTATGGGGTGGATAAACCCCAATTGAGATATTTTTACTCAAATGAAACCGAATTGCGCTTCTTGTGTATATAGTAAGTAGAAGCGCGTGAGCGCGGGCACAGTTGAAGTTAAAGGACTTAAGCCAAATCCGCCAAACTTGGCACAGTGATTGCTCTATACAGGCAGTTAAGGCAGTAAAGAAAAATAATTGAATACGGAGCGTGAAAACGCGTCCAGTATGCATAGACAGTTGAATAAGACAAACGCCCTATTAAAGAGGTTCCCAATGCGTCGAATGTCTCCCCAGCATGTCAGTACCCCCGATTGCCCCACACCAACTGACATGTAGCGGTTCTCTCCCATTAACACAAGCCGCAACATTCGGCGTGGTCTCCCCCGAGCCACTCCTCCCTCCCCCACTGCTCGGGGGAGACCCTCTCCTCTTTTTTACGATATATCGGGAATGCCCGAATGAAGCAACAACCTTCCTTCCTTCCTTCCTTCCCAACGTCATGAACCCCAACATTGCCGCAAGGCGATGTTGGGGTTTGTGATAGGTGGGCGATTTGTTCACAAATATGCTTTTTAACGACAAGCAATTCACCTTCGGATCAGGCTGGTGCGGGGCACGTCGGCAGGGAGATTCTTCCCCCAAGGGGTAGATTTTACCCCGTTCCAGGGTCCAATGGTCTTGAGAGTGGATCTTGTATCTAGTTGAAAATAAAGGGGTTGGGTTTTTGCGTCGGTTCTGGTCCGAATCTTGCACTAATGCTTCCGTTGCCCGGATGTTGTGATGGAGGTCGAAGTAATGCCTGTCTATGGGATACCCCACGAAGTTGCCAACCCTGTGCGCCCGAAAAGTGCGGCGACCTATACCCGAGTGCCTGCCCGAACGGCGGCGCCCCTGGCCTCTACGTCTTACCAGCCCACGGCGACCGTAGCGAGTCTGGTTCCCGAGACGCCCCAAGCCGCTTCCCCAACCCACCGTGTTGCCCGGGGTGAAAACCTGACCCGTATCGTGCGGGACTTCCTGCAACGGGAGGGGAAATCTCCGACAGCGAGTGAAGTGTATGAGGGCGTGCGAAAAACGGCGGTGGCCAATGGGCTGCGCAACGCGGATCTTATCCATCCTGGTCAGGATTTAAATCTTTCGGTCTTACGGGACCGGGTGGCGGTAGCGACGGTGCCCATGGCACCGCCGACGCCGCCCGTAAAACATTTGACGGTGACGCCCCTCGCTGCGCCGTCGGCCGATGCCCTTTCGACCCGCAGCGGATTGCCGCCCGTGGATGTGCTTCGTGACCAGAAGTTGACCGCGACGGTCGCGCCGACGCCCCTGACCCGTCCCCTGATGGGCTCTCCCGAGGCGTCGCAGGAGAAGGTGGCCGAGGCCACAGAAAACATTACGCCCGAGCAGTTGGCGGTGGGTGGCGCGATGAAACGCGCGAACGCGCTGCAGCGACTTTTAAATGGTACCTCCGATGCCCTTTCCCGTGTACGTGGCTTGATTGATGTGGAGCATACGCCGGTGGTGAATACGCCGCCGGAAAGTCCCTGGCATCCCGTACTCAAGGGGACGGCACGATTAAGTTCCGAATATGGCATGCGCAAAGATCCTTTTTCGGGTCGTCTGGCCTTTCACGGGGGGATTGATCTGGCCGCGAGCCGGGGCACGGAGATTACGTCCTTGCGTGCGGGCGAGGTGGTCTTCAGTGGTTGGAAGGGCGGCTACGGAAATACCGTGGTGGTGCGTCACGATGATGGCCTCGAGTCGGTTTACGGCCACGCGGCGAAGGCCCTGGTTTCTGTGGGCGATACTGTGCAGGCGGGCGAAGTAATTGCCGAAGTGGGTTCGACGGGCCGGTCGACTGGGCCGCATCTCCATCTGGAAATGCGTCGCCACGGCAAGGCCATCAACCCCATGCCCCATCTGAAAACGGCACCCCTTCATGGGGCCCACGTTGAAGGTGACCACCAGGACGTGCGGTAAGCGTTCCAATCACAATTTTTGTCTCAGGCGCAACTGGGCACAATAGACCCCGGGATACTGTGCGGTATCCCGGGGTAATTTTTTGTCTGGGCGAACAAGATAGGTATCGTCCCAGAAAGTTTCAGGTTGTCCGAAGTGGCGCAGGGGTATTGGGTGCACTTTCCGGGGTCAAAGTCCCTTCACCCACAAACCTCCCCCGCTTTGCTCCTCCGTTTGAGGGTGGCACCCGTGGGACCTGAAAAGGATCCGGGAGGGTGTCAGGCGACCTTACGTCACCGTGTCGTCTATCTTGAGAGGACTTCTTAGGAAACGGATCATGAATCCAAAAGAAAGGGCGTGACTCCGATTGGAGTCACGCCCGTGTGGGGTAACGGGTTGGGGGTATTTACTCGAGGACGAGTTCCACCCGACGATTCTTCGCCTTGTCGGCCGCAGTCTTGTTGTCGTTGACCGGCATGGATTCACCGTAGAAGGAAACCATGACCCGATCGGCGGGTGCACCGCGTTGAATCAGGTACGACTGAATCACTTCGGCACGGCGCTTGGAGAGATCCTGATTGGCAGGCTCGCCAGCGACGCTATCGGTGTGGCCTTTCACGTGGAGTTTAAGGGCAGGCCACTCTTCGAGGATGTGGACCAGGCCGCGGAGGTAGCCCTTCGTTTCGGAAGAGAAGGCGGCGCTACCACTGGCGAAATAGATGGTGTCGAGGACGGCCGGAGAATCGGGGTCGCCATCGTAGTCATGCCAGTTGTTGTGGGTTTCCGGGTCGTTGATCTTGACGTCGTCGTCGTCCAGGATGCCGTCCTGATCGTTATCCGGATCGGGGATACCATCCATGTCTTCGAAACCGTCTTTATCTTCGGGGGCCCAGGGCGCGCCGTCTTTCATGTCGACGATACCATCCCCATCCACGTCTTGCGACCAGATGGTGTCAATATCGGCTTCGGCCGAGGGGATGCGGGGACCAGCCTGGGGCCAGTGGCGCACTTCAATGAGTTCGTGTTCGGCACGGCTCAATTGATAGGTGGCATCGGCGTAGAGGACCGGTGCGACCAAGGCGGCCTTGGCGGGATCAAGCTCTGCGTGACGGGCCTTTACGCGATTGAAGTCGGCTACGCAGGCCTCCTTATCGGCATATTGGCTGAAGGGGCCGCGGTCGGCGATGCCGGAACCATTGGCGACGGCTTTTTCCGCAAAGTCATGGGCCAACTTGGCGTAGTCCCACTGCCCTTTCTTATCGTTTTCCGCTTTGGAGGCCTTGGCCATTTTCAGGTAGCGAATGGCCGACTGAAATTCAAAGGCGGCGTGGTGTTGGGCACCCACGCGGTGGGCCTTCATGACCATCGCTTCCGCTTCGTCGAGGTCAAAATACTCTACCTCGTGATAGTCCCGTGACATGGGCAACTCGTGTACACCGCGATTGGTCTGGCAACCGACCAGAACCACCGCCGCACACAGGGGCAGTAACCATTGTGATTTCATACGCTCTCATCCTCCATTTACAGCCCGTCGGGGCTGTGCCAAACCAACCGTCATGGCGGGTCAGGCAGGTCTTTAACTCCGGCAGTTTCCGTCGTTCCAGCATCAACCGGGACGGATTTCTGCTTACCACTGGTATCAGTATTGTCCAAACACGCGGATTTTTCGGTAAGGGGGATTACAAAACGGAACGGATACCGTGTATTTCTTTGCTGGCACAACTAAGAAAAATGCGTATAAATAGAATGCCGGCATGATCCACGGCCCTTTGGCGATCCTGGTCCGTGCCAAGGGTTCGACAGCGTGCCATGGAATCCTTTAGAATACTCCCCGTAGATAGTCGCTACCAAGCGACAACTCGTTCGCAGGTACCGTGTCGTCGGGCTTGGACACACCTGCGTGACTTGGAGGTCAGCTTCTGGGCTCCAAATTGACCCCGCAACGGCGACGTCGCGTGGTTACGTTTCTATCACACTTATGCGGATGGTCCCTGCTGCATTCTCGTGGCAGCCCTCCGCCCGACCCGAAATTTCTGGTTTCTCCCAGTCCCGTGTTGTGTGTGGGTGGGGGAAGAAACCAGCGCTAACGCCAACGCCGACCTGGGAGTATCAGAGCCTTGTCCAACGCACATCCAGAACCCGACATGTCCATCGCGGGAGACGAAGAGAGTCTGGGATATGAGCGCCGTCATATCGTCCGGTATATCAGTTTGAAGCTGGCGGCCCTTGGGTTGCCAACCTATACCAAATCGAGTTCCAATTTTCTGGGTTTGACCCACGGTCTGCTGCGGAGTTACAAAGAGAAGAACCGGCTGCTGGCCGATTATCTCTGCCCCATCGACACGCGTATCCAGCATTTCCTCGACGACTACTTATCGGATGTGACGCTGGAAGGCCCACTCCGTCTTCCGGGGCACACGTTTACCTTGGACCGCCCGGGGTTGGCCCGGGAGCTTTCGTTGCCGGTCGATGGCCACGCCTTTAAGAATGAGATCATTGAGTCCTATCGGATCAAGCAGGGCGTATTACACAACCCCGCCAGTGATCGTCGGACCACCAAGGGCGTCTTCCACGTGGCGGACGGGGGCTTGCCAGTGCCATTGGACAAGAAAGAAGTGCCCCGGCAGGTATTCGGAAACCTTGCAATCGCGGCGCTCAATCCGCCGGCGTCCTTTACGCAATTGCCCTTCTTGTCTCACCAGGAGGAACAGGCCCACGCCATCGTGTCGCTCATGTTGCGCCCCCTGGTGTCGGCCGAAGTGCCGGGCGTATCGCCTGCGAAGACGATGGAAACCCGTTTTTTTGCACCGGGCAGTCTCGTGAGTAATCTTGACTTCGTGGAGACTATTTTCGGTAACGCGGGTGACCCTTCCCTTCCCGAGCATGATGCCGCGTTGGACGTAGAGCACTGGAGCGGCCACACGGGCTGCGTGATTCTCGCACCCCATTTGACCCAGTGCAAAAAGAAGGCACTCGGGTTGCCCCATTTCGACGATGCGACCGAGCGTCAGCGTCGTGAGGGGATGTGCTGGAAAGACGCCGATGAGTTGTATAACGACGGGGGTGCCTTCAAGATTACCTGTCGTGACGACCGTGGCGTCGTGGTGACCCTCATCGCAGACAACTATTTTGGTTACTGCAAGAAGGAAGTAAAGACCCAGCTCAGCTACGCGACCAATCTCTATGGTAACTGCGAAGAAGAGCATGCGGGTGGTGCGCTGGCCTATGCGCGCTTCAATCTGGGCGACAAGTTTCACATGGACGCCCGTTACTCCAAAGATGACCACACCTTTGCGGAGATGGCGTCGAAATACGGCGAGCTCATGGATATCCAGCCCGAGGGCTACGGGATCGACAAGCGTTACCCGGATATTATCTATGTGCCGGAAAATGTGCAAATCGATCTGAATGCCCAGCGGGTAAGTTGGACAAAAGATGGGCAGGAGCAATCGATTCTCCTGTCGCCCAACCATACCTATGTGAATCCCGATGGGTACAAAGTGCACATGGAAAAGCACCGGGGTGCGCCTTCGTGGCGTCTCATCGGAACCGGCGTGGAGGGAACCTTCTGCCACAAGCCCTGCACGGTTTCCGGTGGTGGCAAGTCGGAGATTTCCAAGTCCCTGTTGGATGCCGTCCACTATGGTCCGTTTTTTGTGGCGGACTACAAGATGGACTTCGAGAAGATCGAAGAGATCATGAATCGGGATTACAGCAACCGCTTCGTGGACAAATCCATTGTTTCCAAAGGGCGTCCGCTGCTTTCCAACAATCGGTCCCTGGGTTCCGTGATTCGGCTGTTGACCGTATCGGAAGAGGAGTACGTGCCGGAATACAATGCCTGGCTGCAGACCATACCCGACTACGTCAAGGCCATGGTATTCATCATCAAGCGATTTTACCGTCCCGAGTGGGGGGACGATTGGCAGAGTCATTTCAGCGCAGATATCATCAATGGCAAGCCGGGCCACGAGTTGAAATACAACGGGCGTAAACTGGTCGCAAGTTACCTGCGTGTGGGCCTGCTCGGCGATGGTTCCTGGCGCACCTATAAACTGCGACAGGATTTCATGCCTGCGGCGAAGATACAAAAGGAAGACGACATCTCGGCGTCTGTGGTGGTGCCAGCCGCACAGCTCGAGCATCTGAACCCTCAGTATAAGAACAAGAGCGTCAAGATTGTAGAGAACTGCGAAAAGCGGCTATTCCAGCGTCCAGACGAGGCCATTCATCGCGGCTACGATCGCCAGACCGAATGGGATCTGTCGGAAGACCATAACTTCATTTCCAATTTTGAACCGCTGTCGCGGGAAGATGCGCACGCGTTCAAACGGGAAATCATCACTTTCGATGCCTACACGGAGCCCATGCAGGGGCTCATCAATCGGGTCGCCCAGGACAGCGGATGCGAATACTTTGTATCCTCGGCCCATCCCCGCCTGGTGGATGGCGTGCCGACAAAGAATCCGCGCTACCTCCAGTTGCGCCCGGATCTGGTGGAGCCACGGGAACGTTACCTCGGTGAAGTGGCCACGCGCCTGCACCGTCGTGTGCCCGTAGACAAGCCGTTGATTCAGCCGGTGAATGCCGTGTTGCCCGGTCGCAGGAACAATCCGCCAGACGTGGAAGCGGGTATTCGGCCCCTGGCGGTGTACAACCCGATTCACTATCAGGAATTGCCCGAGCTCTTCATGGATTTCATTGCGAGCCTGACGGGCAAGTCGCCTTCCACGACGGGAGCGGGCTCCGAGGGTGCGCTTACGAAGGGGCCCTTCAACTGCCTGACGCCCACGAGCGATTTGAACAATGCCCTCGTGTCCTACATCCTGACGGAGTACCGCAGTTTTACCACCGCGGCGGGTTACATTGGACCCAAGTATCGGGTGGATCATGACGTGAGCCTTCTGATTCCAGAAGTCTGGTGCCGCCTCTCTGAAGCGGAGCGGGATCCTGAGCGCCTCATTGCCGAAGGTTGTTTTGAGAAGCTGGGCGACTTTGAATATGAAGGAGAAATGATTCCCGCGAGTCGCCTTGGTTTCCGGATGACGGAGACCTTCCTGCGCCACTACTTTGGCCGGGTCTTCGACAGCCCATCTTCGGTCTTCAACACCGAGATGCTGCGCCCGGAGACGCAGGATATGGCCTCCTATGTGGACGGCATCAAGAATATTGTGGAAGCCCAGCAACGCTGTGCCCAGGCCTTTTTTGATGACGGCAGTATTGAGGCGGCGTGTCCTCCGCTCGCGGCCTTGCTGCACATCATGGCCCACGGGGATTACAACGGCAAGACGGCCCATGACCCCGAGGTACGGAATCTCTTTACTCGGGACTATCTCATCAAGAGTGACTGGTACCAAGAACGGTTGCGCATTAAACAGGAACGGGATCGTGCGTTGTGGGAGCGGCATATTGCCAATCTCGAGGCCGCCCTTTCTCAGTCTTCCCTGCTGGACGACAGTGAACAGCTCAACTTGAATGATCGCCTGGCGTACTCGAAGAAAGAACTCGACAAGGTGACGTCGCCAGCGTACCTGGAAAGTCTTCAGGGTACGTTGGGTGCCGATCCCCTGTGCCGTCACTAAATGAGGGCACGATTCGTGTTTCCGTATCTGGACAGGAGTGCAAGTCGGCAGGTATTGCTGGCGGGCCTCCTGTCCATTTTTTGCATGTCGGTGGCGGCCCAGGGATTGCGCGTAGACGAGGACGGGCGCATTCTGAAGGAAGGGGCGCCCGTCTATGCGATTGGGGTCAACTATATGGATGCCTTTACGCGGTGTCTGGAAAACCCTGAAGATAGAAGTTATCGCGAGGGCTTCGCTCTCCTGGCGGCTCATGACATTCCCTTCGTGCGGTTGAATTTTGGCGGGTTTTATCCCGTGGGCTGGAAGGGTTACCAGACGGATAAGGCGGGTTACTTTTCGCGGCTGGATGACGTTGTGCGGGCGGCGGAAGAAGCGGGGGTAGGCCTGGTGCCTTCTTTGTTCTGGTGGTCGGCCTGTATTCCGGATATCGTGGGGGAGCCCCGGAACCGTTGGGGCGATCCGAAGAGTAAGACCCACGCGTTTATGAAGACCTATGTGACCGAAGTGGTAACCCGGTATAAGGATTCACCGGCCATCTGGGCCTGGGAATTCGGCAACGAGTACAACCTCGCTGTGGACCTGCCGAACGCGGCCGATCACCGGCCCTGGACCCATGTACATAAGGGAAGTCCAGCGACCCGGGGTCCCGATGATGATCTTCAATCAGAGATGGTGCGGGTGGCTCTCATTGCTTTCGGGGAAGCAGTGAGAGCGGTGGATCCGAAGCGCCCGATTAGCGCTGGACACAGCCTTTCCCGACCCTCGGCCCACCATCTTCGTATGGAGGGATCCTGGACCCCGGACAGCGGGGCGGAGCTTCGGGATAATCTGGTGTATATGACGCCCGATCCGCTCGACCTGATCTCAATCCACGTCTATCCCCATGCCCGTGAGCAACGATTCGGGGAAGGGGTAGTGACCTACGAACGCCTGTTCCAGGAAGCGCGTCAGGCGGCAGATGGGGCTGGTAAAGGACTCTTCGTCGGGGAGTTCGGGCCTCCGCCGGACAATGCCGCGCCCTGGACGCGGGAAAGCGCGCGGGAAGAGGGGGAACGCATGATGGAGGCGCTGCTGGCGAGCCCGGTGCAGTTGGCGGCTTTCTGGGTCTTTGACTTCGCGTGGCAGGAAGCCTCGATGAGCGTAACGGCCACCAATCACCGACGGGGCTATCTGAAAGCATTGCAGACCGCGAACCGTGGCTTAGCGGCGAAACCGTAGGCCGGGACTATTTCGTGTTCTGACTGCGCAAGAGCTCCAGGGCAAGATCGGGGAAATTCCGTATAATGGCTTCGACGCTGGAACGTTCCAGCCCGAGCACGATGCTGGAAGTACGGGCGGTGACACCGTAGGGGTGCTTGCCTTCGGAAAAAAATTCTGCTGCATGCACAAAAGTGGATGGTCCGTCGCCATGCTGAATAACGGCGTCGCCCCCGTCGCTTTCTGCGACACAGCCATCAATCACCTGGTAGAGCCGATCGGCAGCGTCGCCCGCATTCACCAGAACATCGCCCGTCTTCAGGAAGCGCTGGGAGGCTTCCATTGCGCTCAGTTCCTGAAACGTCTTGATAAAGGTGTTGGCTTCACCGAGCCGTTGGGCGAATTGCCGGCAGAGGATGCGCGTCATGCCCGGTAATTCTTCCATGATGGTGTCGAGGTGATGGGGTTGCAGGCGGATGACGTGGGTCGCCATGACACTGCGCACGGCGGCGGTGCGATAGCCTCCACCCAGATAGGCCATTTCCCCTACAAAGACGGGGGAGTCCGGCTCGGCCTGAATAACAGCCAGCTCACTTCCTGGAGTGCGTTCGCGGGGGGCATCGGGCTGTTCCACCAGACAGTTTCCGCGAAGAATCAGGAAAATATCCATCGCCGTATCCTGGCCGTGGACGAGGAACTCATCGTTGGTGTATCGAATTCCCTCTACGTCCGGGCACACCCGCAATAGCGCGTGTACTTCGGAATCCTCTGGAAGCTCGATGCTGGAGATATCAAAGGGTTCGGGCACGTTTCTCTCCTGGTTCAGTGGGGCTGTTTCCGGGGGCCGGGTGTTACCGGACCGGACTGACCGTAGCATCAGTATACGTTGCATGTGGGGCTGGGGTAAATAAGCGGTTCAGGACTCGAAATTCGATCAGCCCGGCCCGCTTCCGGTAGGATGGCGCGAACACCTCGGGTGTGCTTTGGGTGCGCGCCCGTGTAGTCACGGATCATTCGATCGGGAACTCCCGGGAGGGCGCTGCTTTGAACTGGTATTACGCACGGGGCGATGAACGTATGGGGCCCGTCGATGACGCGGCCATGGATCAGTTGGTCCGCTCGGGTGCCGTCACGGCGGAAACGCTCGTATGGAAAGAGGGCATGGCAGACTGGCAGCCGCTGGGCAGTGTCGCTCAGGTAGGCACGACCGCTCCTGCCCCTTTGCCGACACCGGTTGCTGCGGGCGATATGGCCATGCCCGAATCGCTGTATGGGGAGCAGACGGTGGCGGGTTGTGTGGAGTGCGGGCGCAGCTTTCCCCAAGATGAGATGGTGCCCTATGAGGATCATCTGGTCTGCGCCGCGTGCAAAGATGTGTTTTTCCAGCGGGTCCGCGAAGGCGGCGGTTTACGTGGTGCCTTTCGTTATGCGGGGTTCTGGGTCCGCGTGGGCGCACGCATCGTAGATGGATTCATCATAAACATCGCGACCCTTGCGATTTCGTTTGTCGTGGGATTCGTGGGAGCGCTCATAAATTCTGCGGCAGGCGGGGGAGATGGATTTGAGGCGATCGCGGGAATTCTGGGCGGGCTCATCGGCATTATCCTGCCTATAGTCTATGAAATCGTATTTGTCGGCAAATATGGGGCCACGCCCGGGAAAATGTCTCTGGGGATTAAGGTTGTCCGGAGTGACGGCAGTCCGGTTTCCTATGGCCGAGCGACGGGTCGCATGTTCAGCACGTGGCTGAGCTACATTATCTTTCTCATCGGCTTCATCATGGCGGCCTTTGATGATGAGAAACGGACCCTCCATGACCGTATTTGCGATACCCGGGTGATTTACAAGTAGGGTCGGTAAACAGGGGGTTGGGGAGCCGGTGTTCCTGCCCGCAACGCGATGAGGTGGAGTGATGGCGTGGTATTACGCACAAGGCGACGAGCGTATCGGGCCGGTGGATGAAGGCGAGTTTACAGCCCTCATCGAGTCTGGCTCTGTGACGGGGCACACCCTCGTTTGGCGCGAGGGGATGGCCGATTGGCAACCCTATCGCACGGTGGCGGGGCGACCGGTCGTGGCGGACGGCGGCGAGGGGACAGCGGAAGCTGGCGGGTTTTCTCCGTGTGTGGAGTGTGGCCGTTCTTTTCCCAGCGATGAGCTTGTGGCCTATGAGCAGCATCGGGTGTGCGCATCGTGCAAGGACCTATTCTTTCAGCGCATCCGTGAGGGGGGCGCCAATCTTCGGCACTGGAACTACGGCGGATTTTGGGTTCGGTTCTTTGCGCGGATCATTGATGGGGTTATCGGGGGCTTTGTGGGTTTTCTGCTCAGTCTGGTCCAATCCATGTTGTTGGGCGATCCGGGGACGGGTTTTGGACAGGACCCCAATTCGATGAACTTACTGGTAGTCGGTGGCTCTTCCCTGCTCGGAATCATCTTTGGTGTCGCCTATGAAGTCTGGTTCCTCGGAAAGTTTGGTGCGACACCCGGAAAGATGGTGTTCGGCCTGAAGGTGATTCGGAGTGATGGTTCCCCGATCAGCTATTGGCGTGCTTTTGGCCGTTATCTGGGAACGCAGTTGAGCAGCCTCACCTTGATGATTGGCTACATTATTGCGGCCTTTGATGATGAGAA
>JAUIMA010000143.1 GCA_030432675.1 Candidatus Hydrogenedentota bacterium
GTGCACAGTGTTCTCCTATTTGAACATTGTGTCCAACTTGAACCAGATTGTCAATTTTCGTACCTCGGCCGATTCGGGTCAACCCGAAGGTGGCCCGGTCGATGGCCGTCCCCGACCCGATTTCCACGTCATCCTCTAACACGACGCGACCGACCTGGGGTATCTTCATCCAGGCCCCATCCAGGTGGGCATAGCCGAATCCGTCGCTGCCGATCATGGCGCCGGCGTGGAGGGTGCACCGGGCACCAATAGTCGTTTCCTCACGAATCGTGACATTGGGATAGACGATAGTTTCCGCCCCAATATGCACATCCCGGCCCACATAGGCGCCGGGGTAAATGACCACCCCATCTTCCAGGGTGGCGCCGGCCTCGATGACCGCACAGGCGCCGATAGCCACCTTGTCGCCCACCTGGGCTGTCGAATCGATGACCGCCCGCTCGTGGATGCCCACGGGGTGTTTGCGCTGGGCGTGCTCACAGTGCTTTAACACCATGGCAAACGCAAGATCCGGCTGTGAGACCAGGATCATGGCCATCGCAACGCCCTCGGCCTCTTCCTGAATCAAGGCGGCGGAAGCGCCCGACTGGGCCAATTGAGGGAGGTACGTAGCGCTTCGAATGAAACAAAGTTCACCGCGTTGGGCTTCATCGACTCCATTCACACCGGTGATCACCACCGAGGGGTCGCCCACGACCGTACCGCCCACCATAGCCGCAATCTCGCCAACTGTCATCTTCATAGTGGCTCCTTTCGCACGCCGTGGGGTCCAAGGCCCTCAATCGAGGTTCAGCCTTATATAACCGTCGCGCATCAGGCGGTTTCGTGCCCGATACGCGAGGGTAAAACGGTTTCGTGCGCTGCGCACAGTGGTACGTGTCGAAATTACTTGTTCAACTGTTCCAAGATGCGCGGGGTGATGTCGATGGAGTTGCTGGCGTAGAGCACAGCGCCCCGAGGGCCTTTGCCTTTGTTCAGCACCAGGTGGTAGCTGTTGTCCGTGGCAATCTTCTCGATGGCTTCCTGGATGTCCTTGAGGACTTCATTCAGCACGAGCTCTTCCATGCCGTCAATCTGGCGCTGGTTCTTCTGGAGCTCATTCTGGTAGTTGGCGTAGTCATTGGTGATTTTGGTTTCGAGTTTTACACGCTCTTCATCGGTTAACGTGGCCCGACGCTCTTCATAATCCTTACGGGCGGCTTCGATGTCCTTCGACATTTTGTCAATGCCTGATTGCAGCGAATCTACCTGTTTCTGGAGGTCGTCATACTTGGCCTTGCGCTTCTCATAGCTGGCCAGGACCGTTTGCATATCCACCACAGCAATTTTGTAGTTTTCGTCGGCAGCCGATACCGGGGTGTGGAACAGGCCAGCAGTCGCTGTGAAGAGCAAGGTAGCTACAAGCAGGGTCTTGGTCGTCTTAATCACGAGTTTTAGTCCTCTCAGGTGTAAGGCGATGGCTTGATCCATGCCGAATAAACAGGTGTGTGCCAGTCCAAAGGAGCAGCAGGGGGAAACCGGTGAAGTATAGCAATATCCCCGAAAATTATGCAAGAAAAATGCCCCCCGAATCTAGCGCGATTCGGGGGGCATGAGGAACTTAGAAACGGATGCCGGAAATCAGGTGCATGCGACCGCTGCCCTGGTCTTCGTCAGGATTGAGCGGGAAGCCGTAATCGACGCGGATGGGTCCGAGTCGGGGTACTTCCATGCCGATACCGATACCGGCGCTGTAGCGCATTTCGCCGAAGTCAAAGTCGTCATCATCCCAGACACCACCGGCATCAATGAAGGAGTAGACGCGCAGCTGTTCGGTGATTTTGTACTTCAACTCGAGGTTGTTCACCCAGACAATATTACCCCCGATGGGGAACTTGCTGCCGAAGAAGATGAACTGTTTGGCCTTGGGGCCAATGTCCCGGTTCTCGTAACCACGAACGGTAGCCGTGCCGCCCGCGTAGAACTTGTCGGTAAGCGGCACATAATCGGAGCCACCATACTCGGCCACGTAACCTTCACGGGAGCGGTAGGAAAGAATCCAGTTCTCGTCCTTGTCCAGCGCCTTATACCACGTGGAGTCCAGATAGAGCTTGTAGAATTCGTTGTCGCCACCGAGGCCCGCCAACTCCAGGCTCAAGACGTGCTTGCTGCCACGGGAGGGGTCCCGGAAGGCGTTGAGGGTGTTGCGCTCAAACTCCGTCTGCACGCTTACCGTGGTGGATTCCCCCGCCTGACGGCGAATGATGGGGTTGAGGAAGATGGGCAGGCCCGACGTTTCGTTGACTTCATAGCGCAGGGTACCACGCATGTTCACGTAATTCGAAAGGGTCTTGCCCAGCCGCAACTGGCCACCGCGTCGTTCTTCCGAGTAGTTCGAAGAGCCACGGACCTGGTACGAATCGTCGAAGACGTCGAAACCAAAGGCGAAGGGATATCCCAGGATTTCGGGGTCGGTGAAGCTGAGGGAATACTGATCCCGGCGGTTACCGATATTCAGCTTCAGGGCGAGCTGCTGACCACCCCCGGTAAAGTTGGGCCAGTTGGTCGCGTCAAAATTGTTGAGACGCAGTTCCGAGAAGCCACCGAGGCCCTCGTCGGTGCTGAAACCGGCACCGAAATTGAAATTGCCCTGTTTGCCTTCATCCACGTCGAAGATGACATCGGTGAAGAGCTCTTCATCATCGGCAAAATCCAGGCTGGAACGTACCGTGTCAAAATACTCGGTGCGGCGCATGGCCCGTTTGCTGAGTTCCAGCAGGGAGCCGTCATAGCGCTCACCGGGCTCCAAAGCGATACGGCGACGAATCACTTCGTCTTTCGTGAGTTCATTGCCAATGATTTTGATTTCGCGGATATAGCGCAAGTCGCCTTCCGCGATCTTATGGGTAACGCGGGTCGTCTTGGCGTCACGATTGAGGGTGACGATGGGGGTGACCTGTGCGTTGACGTAGCCACTGTCCTGGTAGTCTTCTTCCAGCGTCGTCGCGTCTTCTTCCACCTGAGACTTGTTATGCACTTCCCCGGCGGCCACTTCCACGCGATCGAGCAGCTCGTCATCGTCATAAACGATATTGCCTTCGATATCGAGGTTTTCCAGCTTGTATTCAGGGCCTTCTGCGAGGTAGACCGTCAGATTCATGCCCCGGCCATTGCTCGTGTAAAGCAGGTCGGTGCGGGTGATATCGGCTTCCAGGCGGCCGTAGTCGCCGTAGTTGTCAAGGATCTGCTGAAGGTCATATTCCAGCTTGTCCTCTTCATATTTTCCGCCCAGGAACCACCAGGCGCGCTTCGTGGCCATGAGCTTGCGCAACTTGCGTCCGCTCAAGACATCATTTCCCACGAAGGAAATACTGCGAATTTTGGCTTTCTTGCCTTCATTGATGGAATAGGTCAGGCGCATCCGCGAGGGGCCAACCCGCTCGGCTACTACGTCTACCGTCGTGTTGGCGAAACCCTTGCCCTCGTAAAGATCCAACAGGGCCTGGCGTTCTTCTTCGTAGGCCTCGGGGATAAAGGGATCGCCTTCCCGCATGGAGAGCGCAGAAAGGACACGGCGGTCTTTAATCTTCTTGTTTCCGAGGATAAGGACTTTTTCGATGACCTGTTTCTCGGTAACGATGTAAGTGAGATTCAGTGCGCTGCCCTGCTCCACCACATCGGCTTTGATGTGGGTGAAAAAGCCCAGCTCGTAGAGCCGCCGAATATCGCGGGAGACGGCGCGCGGGTTATAGACCTGTCCCGTCTGTACTTCCAGTTTCGAACGCACCAACTGTTCACTCACACGTTCCAACCCGTCGATGCGTACAGCACCCACGTTGGCCTCGCCCTGTGCCAGGGCGGGACCGGAGCTAACGAGAGCAAACAGCGTGAGGGCCAGGCCAAACGCTAGTTTCTTCAAGAAGTTACACCTTCCGCGGCTAATGCAGTCGGCTCAAACACGAGTTTTTCCTCGGTGTCTGACGGCCAGACTTCAATCTTGGTTCCAGGTTCCAGATTACCCCGCAACAACAGCTCTGCGAGGGGGTCTTCGATGTACTGCTGCACCGCACGCCGAAGCGGACGGGCACCGTATTCTTCGTTGCTTCCCAAGCGCACGAGGAATTCCTTTGCAGCCCTATCGAGGTGCAAGTGTACATCCTTTTCGGCTACGCGATCTACCATGTCCTTGACCTGGATGTCGACGATGTCAATGAGCTGTTCATCGGTCAGGCGGTGGAAGACCAGCGTGTCATCGAGGCGGTTCATGAATTCGGGGTTGAAGACCTTCTTGGCTTCGTCCACCACCCGCTCTTTCATCCGGTTGTACATGGTCTCTTCATCATCGACCTGGAAGCCGAGGGGACCACCGCCCTTGCCAATGCGGCGGGCACCCACATTACTGGTCATAATAATGACCGTATTGCGGAAATCGACCTTCCGGCCGCTCGCATCGGTCATCTGTCCTTCTTCCAATACCTGAAGCAGGGCATTGAAGATATCCGGGTGGGCCTTCTCGATTTCGTCGAAGAGCACCACCGAATAGGGCCGACGGCGAACCTGCTCCGTGAGCTGGCCACCTTCGTTGTAGCCCACATATCCGGGGGGTGCCCCGGTAAGGCGCGATACGGCGAAGCGTTCCATGTACTCCGACATGTCGACGGTGATAAGCGCATCTTCGTTGCCGAAGAGGAAAGACGCCAGGGACTTGGCGAGTAAGGTTTTACCCACACCCGTCGGCCCGAGGAAAAGGAAAGAGCCTACCGGGCGCGCATGGTCCCGGAAGCCCGCCCGGGAGCGTTGGATTGCCCGGGTGATGGAATCGATAGCTTCATGCTGGCCGATGACCGAGCGGTGTAACTCATCGCGCATGCGCAAGAGGCGTTCCGACTCTTTCTCTTCCAGCTTGGTGAGGGGCACGCCGGTCCACTTGGAAACGATGTAGGCGATGTCCTCTTCGTTGATGATGGTTTCCGCCGAGTCGCGCTTCATTTCCCAGTCGCGCTTCTTTTCTTCCAGCTTGTTGATCAGGGTGCGCTCTTTGTCGCGCAGGCTGGCGGCCTTTTCATATTCCTGACGGCGAATGGCCGATTCCTTCTCCTGGGTCACCTGCTCGATGTCCTGCTCGATTTGTTTCAGTTCGAGGGGGCGCGTGGTGATCTGGAGGCGGGCGCGGCTTCCGGCTTCGTCGATGACGTCGACCGCTTTATCCGGAAGGTAGCGGTCGGCGATGTACTGATTGGATAACTTGGCGGCCGCGATGACCGACTCATCGGAGAACTTGACCCGGTGGTGGGCCTCATACTTGTCGCGCAGCCCCTTGATGATTTCAATGGTCTGGGCAACCGAGGGGGCATCCACAATAATGGTCTGGAAACGACGGGCCAGGGCCGCATCTTTTTCAATATACTTGCGGTATTCATCCATCGTGGTGGCACCAATGCATTGGAGCTCACCGCGGGCCAGGGCCGGTTTCAGCATGTTGGCCGCGTCGACGGCCCCTTCGGCCGCACCGGCACCTACGATGGTGTGGAGCTCGTCAATGAACAGGATGATGTTATCGGCCCGGCGAATCTCTTTCATCACCGACTTGAGCCGCTCTTCAAACTGGCCGCGGTATTTCGTGCCGGCGACGACGCCTGCGAGGTCCAGGGTTAACACCCGCTTTTTCAGCAACAGATCAGGTACATCACCATTGATGATGGCCTGGGCGAGTCCTTCCACGATGGCCGTCTTACCCACACCGGCTTCGCCAATGAGGACGGGGTTATTCTTCGTCCGGCGGCTCAACACCTGAATCAGGCGCTCAATTTCGCCTTCGCGCCCGATGACGGGGTCCAGTTTCTCATCGCGGGCCAACTGGGTCAGATCGCGCCCGAAGTTGTCGAGGGCGGGGGTCTGTGATTTTTTCCCGGTCTGGGCCTGTTCCGCGCTGGGACGGCCCTGATCGCCGAGGAGTCGGATGACTTCCGCCTGGATTCGGCCGAGGTCTATCTTCATGTCCTGCAATACTTTAGCGGCAATGCCTTCGCCTTCTTTTAACAGGCCGAGCAGGATGTGCTCCGTGCCGATATAGCTGTGGCTGAAGCGTCGCGCCTCTTCGACGGCCAACTCCAGCACTTTCTTGGCGCGGGGTGTAAAGGCAATCTCTTCGCCGGAAACGGCCGCCGAACCGGGTTGAACCTGCTGTTCGATCTCGATGGCCAGGGCTTCGATATCGACCCCGAGATTTTCCAGGGCCCGAGCCGCAATACCCTCGGGTTCGCGGCACAGTCCGAGCAGGATATGTTCGGTCCGCACGTATTCGCTACCCAGGCGGGTGGCCTCTTCACGTGCGGCGCTGACAACATGCTTGGCGCGTTCCGTAAATCGTTCCCACATGTGGCGTTCCTTTCATTCAAGCGCCTTCCCCGAAGCGTGTTCGGGAAGAGCGACTTACTGGGTTAAACCGGGCCCTGTCGCGAAATTGCGGACACGGCGCGCTAACCTTAGTTTAATGCAACGGGGCGTCTCGCTTACAGCCCAGTGGGGGGCGAGACGTCCGACTAATTATTGGGTGATTCAAACCGGGCCTTTAACAGGGCAGCCCGGAAACGTTTTAAATCCAATTCGCTCAAAGGGCCCTCTTTCTGCTCGCGGCGACTTTCCACGTGGGCATCCTGGCATCCTATCAGCGAACGATTCAGTGCGGACAGGGGTATATCGGAGATGAGACCGAGGGAGACCCCGAGGCGCAGGGAAGATAAGAGTGCCATGCTTTCACTGAAGGGAACGAGGTGGGCACGAAGGGTCAACGCCCGGGCCCGCTCCACGCGGTCAAAGAGAACTTCCGACTCTTCTGCGTGCATTTGCTTCCGAATCGCTTCTTCGCGCCGGATAAAGCCGCTGGCACACTGTTTGACCTGAAAGAGCAACTCCTCTTCGGTCTGTCCCAGGGTGCTGCGATTACTCAATTGAAAGAGATCACCCTCGGAATCATAGGGCATACGGGACGTAAAGCCGTCCATACTGCTGTAGAGAGCCTGCCGAAATAGGGGATTCGACTCGGGACGTTCTGTGTCTCCCGATGGGGGCCCAATGCCAATGCCGCGAAAAGACAACTCGCTTTCCTCTGCGGTCTCGCGGAGGTCGGCCAATTCGCTGCGTTGGGCGCAACCGGGGAGGTGGAGCACTACGGTGCACCGAAGTCCCGTACCCAGATGGGCCAGGTTTTGGGTTAGAAAGCCAAACTGGTCGGAGAACGAATAGTCCAATACACCGCCCAGGGTGTCATCCATCAGGCTGGCACGGGCCCAGGCATCTTCCAGCTGGAGACCCGAAGTCAGGACGCGAATACAGCAGTGGTCTTCATCATTGACGAGGATACTGAGGCTCTGGTCCTGGGAGACGTAGACGCCCTGGCCCGGCTTGGGCGAAGTTAATGCCGGAGATATGAGTTGCCGTTCCGCCAGCAGTTGCACTTCGGAGCGGTCCAGATCGACCAGTTTGAAGTAGTGTCCACTGGCGAGCAGATTCAACTGGTCGAGTACCCGCACGATGCGAGACTCCACTGCGAGGAGTTCGTCTTCGGTGCAGCAATTGGGAAAGGGGAAATCGGTAAGATTTCGCCCCAGATTGCAATCGCTTAGAATAACGAGGTCACTGTGGGCATCGGCGGCCGCCTGCTGCCACGTGGGATCATGTCGAAGGATGGGAGCAATCTGCATCGTCTTAATCCGCTCCTGACTCAGACATGTAGAGACCGGCTTCCAGGGAACGTATTTCATCCCGCAGGGTTGCCGCTTCTTCGTAGTTTTCGGCCTTGAGCATACTGCGCAGCAGGGCCCGCTTTGACCGCAGGTCCGAGCGCAACTGGGTCCGTGCGTCCGTCAGGTGGGCTGCCTTGCCCCGGTGGGCCACTCGACCGTGGAGCTTATTGAGCAGATCACCCAATTCATCTTTGAAGGTGGTGTAACACGTGGCACAGCCCACCCGGTCCGTCGCAAAAACGGTCTGTAGCTGCGTGTCGCATTCCGGGCAGGCCCGTTGGGCACGCACGACTCGGCTTACCACGCTGTGGATGGAGTCGCGGTTGGGACGGGTCGGCGAGACTTCTGAAATTTCAAAGCCGTCCGGGCCCGAGCGTTGATTAGCAAGACACTCGGAACACCAGAACTGGTCCGTTACCCGACCGTCGACCACCTCGGCGTAGCGAATGGTACCGGGTCTTTTGTGGCATTTTTGGCACAACATAGCCTGAATTCCTCTTTCTGAAGTATACCATTCGTGGAAAGTACAGTCCATGCCTGCTCATCGCAAACAAGACGCCATTGGGCGACCTTAAATTCACAGCCCGCACGGTGCGGGTCTCAACATGTGGGACTGCGACAGAAAGTAGTCTATATCATGCATATATCTAAGTTATTGTAGGCCAGCAGGTTGTTAATTTCCGTAGTTTTCCTTACAATAAGGGGCCAATAACCCCCCTGCAATGGAGTACCCATGGCTGCCAAGAAAAAACGTATTGATGTCTCTCAGGACCGTGATGGCCTGACCGATTCCCCCTTTGGGGCACTGGGCGGCCTCAAGGGCCAATTGCCCGATGCTCCCCCGGCGAAGGAAGCGCCCCGGGCCGAGATTATCGAGGCGACCACCGTGTCCTACCGGGTGGCCAAGACCCGAAAAGGGGGCTGGCCCGTCTCCTTTGAGAAGCGGGCGGCAGGTAAATTGGTGACGGTCATTAAAAACGTTTCGGGGGATGGAAACGCCCTGTTAAAGGCGCTTCGCAAGCACTGTGCGACCGGTGGCGTCTGTAAAGATGATGCCATTGAGCTCCAGGGGGATCACCGTGATCGGGTAGAGGCCTTTCTGACCCACAATCTGGCCTGATGGGCGCGTCGGTGGCCGAAGAAGACGGGCGGGTGGTTGTTTTGGCCCCCCTCATTCTCTGGGCGGTAGCCCTGCTCCTGGTGCCCCCTTCGGGCGAATTCCCCCTCAATGACGACTGGATCTACAGCCGCGCCGTGCTGGATTGGCTCGATACAGGTACCTACGGCGGACATCCTTTCAGTACGGCAACCCTGGTAGCCCAGGCCGGGTGGGGTGCCCTCTTCAGCCTCGTATTTGGGTTCAGCTTTGAAGTGCTCCGTTGGTCCACCCTCTTTTTATGGGCCGTCGCGGCGGTGACAACCGGTCAGATGGCCCGGGTGCTGGGCGCCGACCGGTGGGCCGCTTCTCTGGCCGGCTGTCTTATCATCGCCAATCCCCTGGCCTTGAACCTGGGCTACACCTTCATGACCGATGTGCCCTTTCTGGCCCTCATGACCCTTTCGGCCTATGGATATCTACGGTTCCTGGCGGTGCAATCCCTGCGATGGCTCGTCTGGGGCTCGTGCTTTGGTGCCCTGGCGTTTCTCGTCCGCCAGTTTGCGCCGGTGGTGCTCCTTGCTTTTGTGGTGGCCAACCTGCCCCATTGGCGTGCCCTTCGCGTTGATCGCACGACGGGGATACGGGTGTTGGTGCTCTTGGTGCCCTGGCTGGTGGCGTGGGGCGGATATGCCCTCCTGCCGCGCCAGGCGGAGGCCCTGGGCCACACCTGGATTCCTGAATACCTGGGCGAGACCCGCTGGCTCCAGGTGTTTGGCGCAGCGAAATTTTATGTGGTGGCCCTGGCTTATCTGGCACTGTTTACCGCCCCATTGCTCGTCGCGGCAGCCTGGGCATGGTATCGGGACGAGACGGGCTGTTGGAAGCGCCGGACCCTCTGGACCGGGGCAATTGGGATGACGTTGGGTGTGGTATCCGTTGCTTATGCCCCCCGACGGATGCCTTACCTCGGAAATATCCTTTTTGATGCTGGGCTGGGGCCCCGGACCCTTCGAAGTGGGGCAGATGCAACGGGAATCGGGACGCACCCGGTATGGGGCGACGGCTGGTGGCTGTTGACCATTCCGGCCCTGACGGGTGGGGCCTGGCTGCTGTTGCGTGCGCTGGTCTGGCTGCGGGATTGGGTGGCCGGGGCCGCCGGATCCGTAGCGCATCGCAGGATACTTTTTCTCGGCCTGTGGGCCGCGCTGAGCGTTGTCGCCCTCTATCACCCACTTCTTCCGGTCCGTTTTGACCGCTACCTTCTTGGTGCGCTGGTTCCCGTGCTGGTGTTGCTCAGTAGCACGGCCCGGATGCCGCAAATGGGTCTTCGTATCTTCCAGGGCGTATGTGCCCTGGCTTTCTTCGCCTTCAGCGTGGCGGCACAACACGATTACCTCGCCTGGAATCACGCGCGCTGGCGGGCCCTAGATGGCCTCTTGAAGGAAAACATCCCCCCCGAATCGATCGACGGCGGCTACGAGTTCAACGGCTGGTATACGAGTCCCCACTTCATCAAGGTCCTCGGGGCGGACGCCTTTATTGACGCGGGCCCATTGGGGTGGTGGGTGGTGGACGATACCTACGCCATCGCCTGGCAGGAGCGGGCGGGATTCCGGTTGCGGGAAGAAGTGCCCTATGGGACCTGGCTTGGCAGAGACCAGCGTCTGTTGGTGTTGGAGCGGGAGTAGGCTACCCCCGCTTCCTTACCCTTGCGCATCCAGAATGCGCTGGATTTGATGGAGGTGATAACGGTCATGGGCCGCGTAGAGCCGGACCATGGCTCCAAGGGTTTCCTCGCCCCGTTCATTGTGTATACCGTAGCGCTGCCACTGGGCCGCGGTGACCCGCCGGAGGAGGCGCAGATTGATGGCACGGAGGCCGCTGAAGTCCTCGAGGGATTCTTCCAGCGATACGTCGTCCGGGAAGAGTGCACTTACCCAGTGGTCCTGGTCGATGGCTTGAATGGGCGGGGCATCCTCCGACAAGACCATCCGATAGCGTAGCCCGATGGCAAGTTCGGTGTGGCCCAGGTGTTGCACCACGTTCAAAATGGACCACTTTCCCGGGGCTTCCAGTGTGCGCAGTTGGCCTTCCGACAAGCCGGATGTGGCGGTGCGGAGTGCATCGGGCGTCTCGGCGAACGTATCAATGGGATCGCGGTTGCCGAGATAGGCCAGGAGATTTTCGATGGCGTCCGAGTTAGCTCCGGATGATGAGGTGTTTGTGTCCGTCATGACGGTGTGCTCCTTGCTACGGTCAATGGCCCCTATTGGTGTACGTGTCCATGCGCATGGAGGGGGAAGTGGTTCAAAGGCCCTGCTGCGCCCGGCCTGCTGATCACTCGCGTTTCTGACTTCGTGGCACGTCTCCGAAATGTTTTTCTTCGCAGGTGGGACAGAGGCTGTGGGAGAAGGTAGCCCGCGTCTTACTACTGACGTAACTTTCCACTTCACCCCAAAACCCTTCGTCATCGCGAATTTTCTTGCACCAGGCGCAAATGGGAATCATTCCCTCCAGCACTTTGATGTCGCTGAGCGCAGTTTCCAGTTCTTGGAGTCTCGCCACATCGGCGATGCGGAGTTTTTCGTTGGCTTCGATATTCTTGCGGCGCACCTGAATCACAATGGCGGAGAGGGAGACACAGATGAAACACATGAACCCATAGTGCACCCAGTCGGGTGTGGGGACGTAGGTGTAGCTGATAAGAGCCCAGGAGAGGACGCAGCTGACGACAACCGCGAACCACCAGCGTAGAGACAGCAAGAAGCAACCCGCTGACACGATAATGAGGGCGAGGTTGGAAGCGTGTTTTTCTTCGGCGGAAAATCCCAAGTGCAGTGCGCTGTTCACGATCAGTGTCGCGAGCAACAAGGTGCCGATGAAGTGAGATAGATGGGGTGGAACCGGGCTTTTCCAGGCGTAGACCGCCGTGCTCACCTGAATCAGTAGCGCCGCAACGGAAGTCGCCGTGAGTGCCGCACGGTAGTGATCCGGCAAGGTGAGCGCATGACCGACCGATAGCCCGATATACATCAGCGCGACACCGGCGGCGACATAGAACAGCGCGTTACTCAAGGTGGTGTTGTATGCCAGGTGGAGCGCTTCAGTGGAAAGGATGGATGGCGAAGGTGTTTTAGAGGAAGAGTTTTTCAATTGTATGACTCTAACGGACTGAC
>JAUIMA010000703.1 GCA_030432675.1 Candidatus Hydrogenedentota bacterium
TCACAGATATGCTCATCAGGAAATGCGACACTAGTGTACGTTTAACACCCAAGGAGTTACCGCCGGGATGAAAGTGATTGTCGTTCGTCATGGAGAAACCGATTATAACCGTGCCCGTCGCATGCAAGGCTACGGTGAAGTACCACTCAATGACCGGGGGATTCGACAGGCAGCCCAGCTTGCTCGCCATCTGGCCACGCAGGAAGTCGACCGAATCGTTTGCAGCGACCTTCGGCGGACGGTTATGACCGGATGCATTATCGCCTCCCAACTCGACAAGCCGATGGTCTACGACGCGGGATTGCGGGAGCGGAACCCCGGTGATCTCGTGGAAGGGCACTATGACGAAGCCCCGGCGTTTTTCACCGATCCCGATTTCGTACCGCCGAATGGAGAAGGCGTGCCCGTTTTTCGCACACGGGTCCGAGAAACCTTTACCGCCCTTGGCAGGCAATATGGAGACAACACAGGCACGTTGCTTGTCGTTACCCACGGCCTCGTGTGCCATGCGTTCGTCGAGGAGTTCTTCGGGGCCGCGTTTAGCGAGGGGGTAGGGGCTGGGAATGGGACACTCTCTATCGCCCGTGTCGAGCAGGGAACGTGGCATTTAGAAAAGGCCACATGTGATGCCCACTTGCACGATCGCAGTCAGACCATTCCTGGCGGGGCGCAGGGGGCATGAAGCTGGATCCCAGAAGTACGGACCGGGTATCGTAGGCTAGGGTCCCATTTTGGCCTGAGATACCATAGGGAGGGCTGGTGATATGAATCGAGAACGCTCTGATAAAAAAATTGCGGCAGCAATGGAACATGTCCATTCAGGCCACTTGCGAAGCCGTGCGCTACTTACAAAGCGGCTTACCTTTCGCATGCACGAGGAAGAGTTTGACGAGATTCGCCGGACGGCAGAATCGTTGGGCATGTCGATCTCCGAATACTTTTGTGCCTTACACCACCATGCCGCTGCGCGGCTCAGCGGCATACAGCGTGATGCCGAATGGGTGCATCGCGAGCCGCGACGGGAAGTGGATGGGGATGAAGATTAATTTCCGTCTAGCGGGCCAGGTAACCGGAAAACTGCAGGAGACTATCCATGTCTGAGCCACAGGCTCCAGAAGAACAATCCGAATCCACTTTGTTGTCACTGGGTTTGGGGCTTGTTCTGGCCATTGTCCTGGGTGCTGCCAACGTTTATCTCGGGCTCTATGCGGGGATGACGGTGAGTGCCTCCATTCCGGCGGCGGTCGTAAGCATGGCCGTGCTGCGGGGTGCATTCAAGCGGGGGACCCTGCTGGAAAACAATATTGCACAAACGGTTGCATCTACCGGTGAGAGCCTGGCCGCGGGCGCTATTTTCACCTTGCCCGCACTTATTATCGCGGGGGTCTGGGAACAATTCGACTTCTGGATCAGTACCGGCATAGTGTTAATGGGTGGGTTATTGGGCATCGTCTTCATGGTTCCTCTTCGAAAAGCCCTTATTGTCGACCGGCCTGATTTACGCTATCCCGAGGGCGTGGCCTGTGCAGAGGTGCTTCGGGTGGGCCAGGGGGGTGCCAAGACCGGCATTCGTGCCATCGCCATTGGCCTTGGACTCGGTGCACTCTTCAAATTTCTCGTGTCCGGTATGAAGGTGCTCAGTGGCACGGTGGAACATGCCTGGTTTCAGGGGCAGCGGGTCTTTTACATGGGGGCCGATATGAGCCCTGCCTTGCTCGCGGTGGGATATATCGTCGGCTTGGGGGTGGCCTGTCAGATCTTCCTGGGCGGTGTCATTGGCTGGATCATTACGATTCCTTTCGCGGGGCCCTATTATGAGCTCGAATCTGCCAACGCCCTCGACTACGCCTGGACCATGTGGAGCACCGAAGTCCGCTATTTGGGCGTGGGCGCCATGCTCGTGGGTGGCCTGGCGTCCATCTGGAACGTCCGCGCCGGTCTGGTGGCAGGCGTACGGAGCCTCCAGGGTGCACGCGCCACGTCTTCAAGCGAAGACCTGCGCACAGAGCGCAATATTTCCTTTCAGGCCCTGCTGTTCCTGCTGGTGTTTACAATCGTGGGCACATTGATTCTGTATTACTTTCTTATACATCACCTCGGGTTGGCTTTCGTCGCCCTGCTGGTCATGATTCCGGCGGCTTTTCTCTTTGCCGCGGTGGCGACCTACATTGTAGGTCTCGTCGGTTCGTCCAATTCGCCCGTATCGGGTATGACTATC
>JAUIMA010000704.1 GCA_030432675.1 Candidatus Hydrogenedentota bacterium
CCACAGGCGGACGAGGCCATCTTCGCTGCCCACGAGTGCGTCGGGACTTCCAGGGTAAACCCGGGCCCGGCGGATGGGTGCATCGAGGGGCAGGTGGTGACGGGTGCTCAGGTCATTTGCGTTCAGACTGTAGGCAATCCGATCGTCCGAAACCAGCAAAGTCGTCCCCGTCATACCGCGAACGAGGCCGCGAACTTCGGCCCGACCCTCCTCGACACCCGTTTCGCCGTCGAGCAGCAGCACGTGGTCTTCCGACGTTGTCACAATAAACTGCGTGGCATCGACTCCAAAACCAACCCAGCGAATTCCACCGGGATGGGGCGGCAATTCACGGAGCAGGGTCTGGGCCGTCACGTCCCAGAGGCGGACAACACCGTCGGAGCCCGCCGTGACCAGTTGGACACCGTCCTCTCGGAAAGTGCATTGACTAACCTGGTGCCCGTTGGCTTCCAGCAGTACGTGTGCCTCACCGGTGGTGGCGTCCAGCAAATGAATTCCGCCGTCATAGGTTCCCAGCGCGATACGGGTGCCATCAGGACTAATGGCCGCTGCCCGGGAAGTGGTCTGGGGAATATTCCACTCGTAAATCGTTTCGCCGCTCTCCCGATTCCAGAGGCGGGCGGTAGGCGACACGGCGAGCGAAAGGGCCTGTTGTTCGTTGGGGAGATAGTGCAACGCGAAGATGCGGTCACTGTCTTCACCCAGGGTCGCGAGTTCTTGATTGCAGAGGGTGGCGAGATAACTCCACTCGAAACCGCGGCGGGTGACATCGGTGGCAAGCAGGATGTCTTCCGCATCTTCCAGTTTTCCATCGTGGATATAGGCCTGGGCCAGGCGAATCTCTGCCACGTACTTTTCGTCGGCTGTTAGTTGTTCTGCTGATTCTGCCCGCTCCCGCTCCCGATCAGCCAATGCGCGCTGTTCATCGGCCGAATCGCGTTGTGCTTCGGCGTTGGTGCGTTCTTGCTCGGCCAGCGCACGGGCTTCTCGCTCCAAATCGTTGACGTGGAGGATACGCATGTAGGACCACGTGGCAATCAGGATGATGGCAAGGGCTGCGACGGCGGCGCTATTGACGACAGCCTGATGCTCCCGATACAGGCGCGAAAGCTTGTCGCGGAGCCGGTAGGCATAGGCTCCCACGACGGCACCTTCCAGGAAATACCGAATGTCTTCGGCCATTTCGCCTGCATGCTGGTACCGTTGGGCGGCGTCGTAAGAGAGGGCCTTGTCGCAAATGGCGGCCAGTTCGGGGGGCGTATTAGGGGCGACGGTGAGCACCGACGGGGCCGGGGTATGGCCCACCCGTTGCACCGTGTCCCGCGAGTTGCTCCAGGGGTGGGGCAATTCGCCGGAGAGAATTTCAAAGAGCACGACCCCGAGGGAATAGACATCAGAGTGGGACCCCACCGCGTCTAAATCGCTTCGGGCCTGCTCGGGGGCCATGTAGACGGGTGTGCCCAGGACATCTTTTGTCCGGGTGTCAGCAGGCTGGATATTTTCGGGGTCCAGTTCCAGAGACTCTACCGTTTTTTGTAGTGCTTCACGATGTTCATCTTTGTCGCCACCGGTCTTTGCCAGACCCCAGTCGAGCACCACGCATTCACCGAATTCGCCCACCATAATGTTGGAGGGCTTGAGGTCACGGTGAATCACATCGCGGGAGTGGGCATAGGCCATGGCCTGGCATACGTCCAGGAAGGGGCGCAATAGCCCCAGGCGTTGCTCGGCATGTGCGCAGCCCTTGATGGCGGCCGCCAGGGTTTCCCCGCGGACCAACTTCATCGTGTAATAGAGGCGGCCATCGGCCCGGGTGCCCAACTCATAGACGGGCACAATTGACGGGTGTTCCAGCTGGCCGGTTACCTTGGCTTCCTGAAGAAAGCGGGCCTTCATGGCGGCTGACTGGCGGATGGGCGTGCTCGCGCCCTCTTCCCCGGGGCGCGGGGACAGGGTGGAAGCGGCAGGACTTACCGCATGTTCGGGGAGCAGTTCCTTCAGAATGACTTGACGACCGATTTGCTCGTCGTGGACCAGTAGGATGCGGCCAATGCCACCCCGCGCGTATTCAGAGCCACCCGTGTAGCGACCGATCTGTTCCGTCGTGATGTTCTCGGGACTGCGATCCACCAGGATCGTCCCTTTGATGGTCTTGTCATCATCCCGTACGATTTTTTTTTCTTCGGTGTCTTCGGGAGCGATGGAGGATGCTAC